>DASRRA010000096.1:0-6425 GCA_035696085.1 Bacteroidia bacterium
ATTGGAACAATTAATAAGCCATTTTTTCCAACAGCTTTGTGTCTGGCGGTAAACACTGATAATTACATCTATGCTTGTACCGGACGAGTCTCCGATAGCGACTGCTTTTAAAGTAATTGTTGAAAAGGGTTTAGTTTCCATCGAAGAAAATATTAAATTAAACTTCGTGAAGTACAAAACGGAATTTTATTAATGGGATAGATGAATGTAGTACTGCTAATTATTAGGAGCACCTGCGTTAAGCCAACAGTTTATCTTGTCCAGCGCAGCATCATCCAGTTTGCCACCGGTAGGCATAAAACTTGGGTTGCCATCGATTACCCGTTTCTTCAGTTCTCCGTTATCGGCAGCCGTTTTTACGGCTTCAAAGTTTGTATAATCACCGGGTCCCGATCCATTCGGAACGTGACAGCCTATGGTTGCACAGCTCCCTTTAATGATTGGTTGAATATCCTTTGAATAAGTAATCTTATCACAGTCAGTCGCGCCACCACTTGCAGTAATCTTTATATTGTCCAAAAAGATCCATTCACCCCAAGCTGAGCGGTTTTCAAATGCAAAGATAACATTGGGTTGTCCCGCCAAACTATTTAAAGGAATGTAATCGGTTTTCCATTCGGCTGCTGAAGCTGGAGACCAGCACGGGGGGGATGTTGTTATAGGCTGAATATTTGAAAGGTCGCTACCACCCTTAAGATAGATGGTCTCCCAGGTGGTTCCTCCATCAACAGAAGAAAAAATAGCAAGAGAATCAGGATATTCCTGGTTTTTGAAAATCAATAAAGCATACGCTATATCGAAGGAAAGCCCAGCAGATGTAGCTTTTGAAAAATCATAGGAAGGAGATATCAGTCGATCTTTTCTTCCGGTCATATCAGTATTGCCATCACCACTGCAGTTATTGAAACCGATACAATTTTTTCCCGTATGCGCTGTGGTTGTTACCACCTCCCAGGCAGCATCGTTATCGGGATTAACTAGCCTCCAACCGGAAGGTAATGTGGATGCCTCTTCAAATCCTTCTACATGGCTGAAACTAAAAGGAGGTTCGGTTGGTTGTCCCGCATCATATCTGCAGGATGAATGAAAAAGTATAAACCCGAAAGCAAAACACAATGCAGCTACAACGTATGTTTTTCTCATAGATATCTGACTACCGTTAATTAATATTTATTTTTCTTGTCCAGACATTTTTAGAATCTGAAAGCTTTATGAAATACATGCCTTTTGAAAAATCGGTTACCTGAATCTTCTCTGTAAAAGAACCTGCATTGTTTTCTAAATCACCGTTTTGGATTTCTTCACCAACTACATTGTAAATGGAAAAGTGTATTTTCTTTGCATCGCTTATTCCCTCTATATAAAACAGATCGGAGGCTGGGTTGGGATAAATTTTAAATTCTTGAAGTGCATTTAGTTTATCCACACCTACCGTTGCATTGATATTGATATCATCGATATAAATCCATTCTCCCCAATTGGAGCGGTTTTCAAACGCAAATAGGACACTTGATTTTCCGGATAGCTTTGATAAACTGATGGTTTCATTTCTCCAATCACTGGCAGTGGGTGTCCAGCAGGATACGGATGTTACGATCGGGGATAGATCTGGTCCACCCTTCAGGTACAGGAGATCCCAGCTTATACCGCAATCCGTAGACGAGTAAATCGCTAAAGAATCACTGAGTGTTTTGTTTTTATACTGAAGTACTGCATAAGCCAGATCGAATGTAAGGTTTGCGGTTGCTGTGGTGTTTGTGAAGTCATAGACTGCCGTAATAAATTTGTCTTTTGTACCGGCTACGGAATTTCCAGGGCCGTTTCCATCACAATTATTAAATCCGATGCAATTGCTGCCTGTATGCGAAAGTGTTGTAACCACTTGCCAAGCTGCATCTCCATCCGGATTATCAAGTGTCCAGTTGCTTGGAAGATTGCTGCTGGTTTCAAATCCTTCTCTCAACGGGTTTGAGATACTGATCGGTATAGTCCCGGATTTATTTACAGATGCAATTGCTGTTTTTTTGCAGCCATTAGCATCAGTAATAGTTAAGGTATAGCTTCCGGAAGCTAGTCCTGTTAAGGCGTTTGAAGTAGAACCATTGCTCCATGAATAGATATAGGGTGATGAACCGCCTGAAACGGTTGCTGTGATACTGCCATCTTTTGCTAAACAAGAGGTAACGGGTGTTGTTGCTAAATCAGCAATAATTTCGGTAGGGCTGGTAATAGTTACAGTTGCAGTTTTACTCGCTTTTGTGGCGTCTTTAACGGTCACTGTATAGGTTCCAGGCGCAAGTCCAATAGCCTTAGCAGTAGTTTGTACCGGTACTGTACTCCAGGAGAATGTATAGGGTTGCGTTCCGGAAGGAGATGCCGTTGCTGTACCATCATTGTTTCCGAAACAGGTTACATTTGTACCACTTGCTGTTACAGTTAATGTTCCATTCGGACAATTAACAGTGGCTGTAGCGGTTTGTTTGCAGCTGTTCGCATCGGTTACAGTTAGTGTATAGGTTCCCGTTGCCAGAGTAGAGATGTTTGCTGTTGTTTTACTATTGCTCCATGCATAGGTATAAGGTGGACTCCCTCCCGAAACATTGCTTGTTATGCTTCCATCACTTGCTGTGCAAGAGGTAGCGTTTACCGGTGTGGTTGTAATAGTTATAGCAGAGGGTTGAGAAATAACTGCTACCTGATTGGTTGTTGTTCCTACAGCATCCTTTACGGTAACGGTGTAACTTCCTGCTGCAAGTCCTGTCGCTGTCGCCGTTGTTTGTACGGGAGAAGTATTCCAGGAATAGGTGTAGGATGGTTTTCCTCCGCTTGCTGTTGCCGTAGCCGAGCCTGTCTTATCACCATTGCATTTTACATTGACAACGCTTGTTGATACCTTTAAGGTGGAAACAGGAGTTAATTCAGTGATGGTCACGTGACCGGTATTGTATTTATCACCGGTATCATTGTTATTGCCATTTACGGCATTTATAACAGCCCAGAAAGAGATGGTTCCTGTTCCGGCAGCCGGCGCTGTCCAGTTAAATGTTTGAACATAAGTGGTACCATTCCCTCCTGTACCTGAAGTTGCCGCGATAGCAGCGGTTTGTTCTACTACACCTACTACAAATTTTCCTGATTTGGGTGCAACATATTTGGTATTTGTAGGAAAAGGAGCGATCCATGAGCCCGCATTGGTAGGTGTTGTAACGGCTGTAGACCCTACAATGCATCCGATCTGAAACCCAAATTCAGGAAGAGAAGTTGTGCTGGTGTTTTTTCCGGTAAGTTTTACGGTATAACTTTTTCCACCAACGTAACGTGTAACGGGAACTCCTGCAGAGTCCAATTCTATATTGATAGTGGTAGTTGTAGCGGATGTATGGCATCCTTGTCCGCAACCTGCTGAATTACCTAAGCCTGTTTCAGCCCCAGTTCCTTCAATGTTATGCGAAGAAGCCCCGCCGGCATAGGAACAAATAATTAGTGTCACTCCGCAGAGCATTACCAAATAAACGAATGTAGATTTACGCATACGATGATTGTTTAATTCAACACGATCTTTTCTCACCCCAACAAAGTGCTTAAACAAATAAGCTCAAACACGATTCAGAATCCATATTTCGATAGAAACTTCTTAGTTCCTAATTTATATAACCAGTAAGATACGTTGTAGGATAAAAAAGTTGCATTCCAATGTTCTTTTTTAGGAAAATGTTAAATTCCTACCTTGTTACCCTTTTGTGTTATGATAACAATTGAAACGGGCGGTAATTTTTGAGCATACATCAGGAGCATACATATACGCTTAAAAAATTGGGTAGACAGGAGTTTATAACCACTGTTTATAACCGATATGGGAAAAGACTGTATTCGTATGCCGTTACCCATTGGAATTTAAATGAAGATACTGCATGGAACCTGATTTACAAAACCATTTATAAGGTAGCAGATACGATTGATAATTATCAGTTTGAATCAGAAGAAAAGTTTGCTTCTTTCATTTTCCGGATACTCATTAATTATTTGAGAAACCATTACCGGGATTCAAAAAAGGAACGCGTGGTCGAGTTTTCAGCTATGGAAGATGTGGATCTTAGTGCTAAAATAGAGGAAGAGGACTTAGTCCCTGAAAATAAAAACTTAAAGGCTTTAAATGAAGTGCTGGATGAAATGGAAGATTGGGAACGGGTGCTGTTGCTGATGCGTAGCCAAGGACAGGCGTATTCGGAAATAGCTAATTATTTAGATAAGCCGGAAAACCAGTTAAAAGTATACTATCAACGATTAAAAGAAAAGCTTGCAAAAAAATTAAATGAACGAAATACCAGATAATATAAACGATAAGGAAATTATCAAACTTTTGAAGCTGAGAATGCTTTCAAAAGATGACGAGGCTTTACTGAAAGCAGAGGAGAAGATGGCTTACAGCCTAACGCCTACTGTTATTCCTTCTGCGGACATGGAAAAAGCATTGACCAAAAAAGCCATCCTCAAAAAAGGAATTGCATCAGTTATAAAAAAATACATCTGGAAATTGTTTTTACCAGGTGCTTCGGCGATTGTGGTAAGTGGTGCAGCTGTTTATTATTACCAGCAATCCATTAACCCTTCAAAACAACAAAAGGAAGGAACAAAACCTGCGCATCAGCAGGTAATCATGAGTGATAGTGCTTTATTGGAATTAAAAACCAACGCCACTAATCAGGCGAGTAAAGCAGCTCAGCTAAATGTGGAGCAATTGCTGGATTCTATGCTTATAGAACATGCCGATTTTACAAATGCCATTTATGTTCGCGATTCTATCATTGTTTCAAAACATAGATCCAATGGAACCGGTAATGCAATGGATATAGAAGACAATGCTAACAATGATTCCAAGTATGTTGAAAAACAACACAACATTGTATGGTATAAATTCATTGCAAGGCAAGACAGCAAGTTAACATTCGACATCTTACCGGAGAATGAACAGGATGATTATGATTTTATGTTGTTTCAATACAATGGTTTGGATTTTAAATCCCAATTAACCAGCAGGCAAATCAAGCCTATCCGTGCGTGTATCTCCGGGAGTGATAAACACTTGAAAGGTGCAACAGGACTAACTGCTGATCCTGCCGCTCCTGCGTTTATTCATTCCGGTATTGGAAAATCGTATGTAAAGAGTGTAGCTGTTTTAAAAGGACAAGTATATTATTTATTGGTAAATGCTGTTCAGGTGCATGTAAAAAAAGGAAGACAAAAAGGAGCAGGCCATACCATTTGTTTTCATTTCAGGAAATTTGGCGAAGATGAATTGTATGTCGGTAAGCGCCTTTATTTTAACCGGCTGGAGTTTAATGCAGGCGCTAGTGTATTTAGATCCGGATCAGGTTATATGGATGCATTGGATACCATTGCTGGTTTTCTAAAAAGGAATCCCCGCGTTAAAATAGAAATTCAAGGGCATGTGAACACGTTCGAACCACAAATGGAGCACGGTAGGAAAACGGAAACACAGATTCTTTCTGAGGACAGAGCCGCAGCTGTTTTTGATTGTCTGGTAGAGCGCGGTATTGATTCCTTTCGAATGGCGCGAGTCGGATATGGAGGAACAAAGCGAATTATCCCGGTACCACAGAAAGAAGAAGAGTATAGAAGGAATGTAAGGGTGGAAGTGGTGATAAAGGCGGTTGAATAGGTAAGAGATCTTAACCATTTATGTTTTAAAATCAACCGTTAAATAATTTAAGTGACGTTTTATGTATCCTTTTTATACTATTTTGAACTAAAACGCGTACAATTGCCATCAAATGAGAATGGTCAAGAGTAAGGCGATAAGCATTTTCAAAATTATACATACCTGGCGCTACTGGCCAATGGAATTATTATATTTTCCGTTGACGCTTTATATATTTTTGATAGGTTCTTTAAGAGCAGGCAAACTATTTTATTTTTCAGCTGCCAATCCTAAAATTTCAATGGGTGGGTTTGCCTGCGATTCAAAATATCAGATCATTACGCATATACCTTTATCTTTAAGACCATCGACTATTTTTGTTTTAAAAGAGGACTCCATTCAACGCGTAATGGAATTGTTAGCAGCGGAAAAGATCTCGTTCCCCTTAATTGTAAAACCCGATATTGGTGAAGGCGTTTTTTTAGTTGTCAAATTAACTTCTGTTGATCAGCTGGAAATTTATCATGCAGCCCATCACATGAATTATCTTATCCAGGAGTTTATCGATTATCCGATTGAATTAAGTGTTTTGGTTCACAATGCAAATGGATTGCTTACGATCAGTAGCATAACCCAACGAAATTATTTAACACTCAAAGGCGATGGAAAATCTTCAATTGAAGAGCTATTGAAAACACATGCACATGCTCAGTTCAGAAGAAAGAAAATAAGTGAAAAATGCAAAGATGAATTAAAACGGGTTATT
>DASRRA010000097.1:0-3516 GCA_035696085.1 Bacteroidia bacterium
AAAACAAGCTCCAAAAGGTTTCTTATCCAGCGTGGAACAAGCAAAAGAAACCACTGTAGGTGTAGAAGAATCACGAATTTTCAAACACGACTTCTGCTTAACACCGGTTGAAAGAGATATTTATTTTGCAAACGTATTCTATGAATTAGGAAAAGCGACATTGACACAACAAGCAAAAGACTCGTTAATTGGGCTGGTAGACATCTTGAATGTGAACCCGAAGATTGTAATTGAGTTAAGTTCCCATACGGATTATCGTGGTAGTGATCCGTTTAATCAAAAACTTTCACAGGCACGTGCTCAATCCTGCGTAAACTTCCTCATAGAACAAGGAATTAACCCAAAACGTTTGATCCCGAAAGGATATGGAGAAAAAAGACCTGTTGAGGTGAAAGATGCAAATGGTACCGTTTTGTATTCATTAACCGAAGAGTATATCGTAAAAGAAACAAAAGGAAAATCGAAAGAGGAGTACGAAGCCATCATGGCCTTAAACAGACGTACTGTATTTAGCGTTGTTCGCAGAGACTTTGTGGATCCAAATGCTCCGAAAGAAGTACCAAAAACGCAAGAACAATCATCTGATCAGAAAAAAGATGATACAAAACCTACAGAGTCCAATCAACAGACAAAACCTGGAGGCGGCAACAGCGAACAACAGCAACAATAATAGATTTTTAGACAAGATTAAAAAACATCCCGTCATTGTACGGGATGTTTTTTTTACTTTTGTACCCGCTCTTAAACAGATGATGGAGCCTTAAACAGGAACAAAATAGTTCAACAATGAATTCAGATAACCGATATAATCTTCGTGGTGTTTCAGCATCCAAAGAAGATGTTCATGCAGCCATTTCAAAAATTGATAAAGGACTTTTTCCAAAAGCGTTCTGCAAAATTGTTCCGGATTACCTGGGTAATGATGAAAACTATTGCATCGTCATGCACGCAGATGGCGCCGGAACAAAATCCTCACTGGCCTACATGTACTGGAAGGAAACTGGCGATATCAACGTGTGGAAAGGAATTGCTCAGGATGCGATTGTGATGAATACAGATGATTTGCTATGTGTAGGTGCGTTGGATAATATTCTGCTTTCATCAACGATTGGACGAAATAAAAATCTTATTCCTGCTGAAGTAATCAGCACACTCATCAATGGTACGGAAGAAATTTTAGAACAATTGCGTTCCTATGGTATCGGTATTTTTTCAACAGGAGGTGAAACAGCAGATGTAGGAGATTTGGTACGTACTATAATTGTTGACTCAACAGTTGTTTGCCGCATGAAAAGAAGTGATGTGATTGACAATGCAAGGATACAGGCGGGCGATGTAATTGTTGGATTAGCCTCAGACGGACAAGCCAGTTATGAAGCGGAGTACAACGGAGGGATGGGAAGCAACGGGTTAACATCAGCCAGACATGATGTATTTGAAAAACCATTGGCTGCGAAATTCCCGGAAAGCTTTGATGCTGCCGTTCCCCGAGATCTTATTTATTCCGGTCATGTAAAACTGACGGATAAAATTAAAATTCCTGCATTAGGAAAAAGAAGCGCAACAGAAGTATCTGCAGGTAAATTGGTGCTTTCACCAACACGTACCTATGCACCTGTCATCAAAAAAATCCTTGATAAATATCGCAGTCAACTGCATGGTATGGTGCATTGCAGTGGTGGTGCACAAACCAAGGTATTGCATTTTGTGGATAATCTGCACATTATTAAAGATAATTTATTCCCTGTTCCGCCTTTGTTTGAGCTTATTCACAAACAAAGTAAAACCGGGTGGAAAGAGATGTATAAGGTATTTAACATGGGGCACCGCATGGAATTATATGTGCCGCATGACATCGCAAAAGACATCATTCAAATTTCCGAATCGTTTGATATTCCTGCACGTATTGTAGGAAGAGTAGAAAACAGCGATGCAAAAAAATTGACGATTAAATCAGAGTTTGGAGTGTTCGAATATTAGATTTGCGACATGAGATTGAAGACGTGAGCTCTACAAAAATCAACTTAAACCAAGTGTATATTGTCCAACATCTCAGGTCTCAAATCTCGTATCTATTTAGTATTTTTGCAAAATTATTCATGAACTAATTAATAAAAACGTGTTAGATAAATTAGCAGCCATAAAACGTCGTTGGGAAGAGGTGGAGCAAAAGCTTTCAGATCCTAAGATCATTGGCGATATGAAAGAATTTAAGAAATTCAATAAAGAATACAAGGACCTTACGGAAGTTGTAAATGCGTATCATGAATACAAAAAAGTGGTAGAGAATATTGAATTCAATAAAAGCATTCTTTTAAATGAAAAGGATGATGAAATGCGGGAAATGGCCAAGCTGGACCTGGATGAATTAGTTCCTCAGAAAGATAAGATGGAGGAAGATATCCGCCAGATGCTGGTACCAAAGGATCCGGAAGATGTGAAAGATTGCGTGTTGGAGATTCGTGCAGGAACAGGAGGAGATGAGGCGAGTATCTTTGCAGGTGATTTGTTCCGTATGTATTCCCGTTTTTGTGAGACAAAAGGATTGAAGCTGGAAGTGGTAGATTCCAATGAAGGTACGATGGGTGGATTTAAAGAGGTGATCTGTGAAGTAAAAGGTGAAAATGCATATGGTATTTTAAAATTTGAATCAGGTGTGCACCGTGTACAACGTGTGCCCAATACAGAAACGCAAGGCCGTGTGCACACATCAGCCGCAACAGTGGTGGTAATGCCCGAAGCCGATGAGGTGGATGTAGTGATCAATCCGGCGGATCTGGAAATTCAATTTGCGCGTTCAGGTGGAGCAGGGGGGCAGAATGTAAACAAGGTGGAAACCAAAGTAATGTTAACACACAAGCCATCCGGAATTGTAATTACTTGCCAGAAAGATCGCTCCCAATTAGGAAACCGAGAATTAGCGATGCAAATGCTTCGTGCGAAATTATACGAGATCGAATTGAATAAACATTTGGAAAGTGTTTCGAAAAGACGCAAAACCATGGTAACCACCGGTGATCGCTCGGAGAAAATACGTACCTATAATTATCCGCAAAACCGGATTACGGATCATCGAATCAACTTAACTGTTTACAACCTCACTGATTTTATGGGTGGTGATATTCAACCCATGATTGATGCCTTGCAATTAGCAGAGAACGCAGAGCGACTGAAAGAAGGCGGTTTGGTTGCTTAAATTTTAGAATACAATGACAGCACAAGAATTGTTTGAGCAAATAAAAAAGAAAAAATCTTTCCTTTGCATTGGTCTGGATACAGACATTACAAAGATTCCTGCTCACCTGTTAAAAGAAGAAGATCCTTTTTTTGAATTCAATAAACAAATCATTGATGCAACGAAAGACCTGTGTGTATCCTATAAACCCAACATGGCGTTTTATGAAACACAAGGTGTAAAAGGCTGGATAAGCCTGGAAAAAACAATCAAGTACATCAATCAAACTTGTCCGGACGTGTTTACCATTGCAGATGCAAAGCGTGGTGATATTGGCAATA
>DASRRA010000098.1:0-9102 GCA_035696085.1 Bacteroidia bacterium
CTTTTTCTCTTCAAAAAAATCGGTAACAAAATTTACAACATCTTTATTCATGCGCAGTTTATCAGGGTTCATTACGCCACCGGGCAAAACAAGTGCGTCATATTTTCCACTGCTTGCTTCATCAATACTCACTTTTGCTTCTACTTCCTCTCCCCAGTTTTTATCTTTCCATCCTTTTATTTTTCCTTTTTTAAGAGAGATGATATCTACGCTTGCACCTTCGTATAGCAATGTTTTATAGGGTTCCTGCAATTCTGACTGTTCGAAACCATCAGTAGCAAGAATGGCTACTTTTTTTCCATTCAATTTTTTTTCCATGATCTTATTTTTTGATTTGAAAAGAATGGCGAAAAAGTCGTACCAAGAAAAAGACGCACCGGGCCCCGTTTACCTCTCCCCCAGCCCCTCTCCTTGAAGAAAGGAGAGGGGTGACTAAGAAATAAAGTTCATCGTAGTTCTTTCTTTATCATTCCAATTTCATTTTATCTCAATTAAAGATCGGAAATTGTCAAGCAGGATAGCATTTACAAAAAAGTGACTTAAGAAAATTACAGTCACCCCTCTCCTTCCTTCAAGGAGAGGGGCCGGGGGAAAGGTAAGCGAGGGCCTGCGCGTTACAACCCTTTATCGTAATTCACCACAACAGTGTCTGTCATAGGGCGGCTTTGGCAGGTTAAAATAAATCCTTGTTTTACTTCCGATGCAGAAAGTGCATAATTTACGGCCATTTCCACTTTACCGGATTGAAGTAATGCTCTGCACGTACAACAGGATCCTCCCTGGCAAGCATAAGGTGCATCTAATCCAATACGTAGTGCTGCTTCCAGGATGGCTTCATTGTCCTGCAATTCTACTGTATGCTCTTCTCCATCAATAATAATGGTTGCCACAGCACCTTTTGCTACATCCGCTGAAGGTTTTATTTCTTCTGTGCTTACCGGCGTAGAAAAATATTCAATGTGTACTTTTGATTCATCTGTTTTTAATTCTTTCAATGCTGCCACCACATTGTCCATCATAATACCAGGTCCGCAGATAAAATATTCATTGTTTGCAGCTGCATCCACATAATTTTTAATCAACTGAATATTTTTTTCTTTGGTCATTAATCCTTTTAATAACTCGGGATGACCGCCTGGTGCTTCATTTAACACATGTATCACATTTAAGCGATCTGCATTGGCAACCGCAAGCTCCTCAATTTGCTTTTTGAAAATAATTGCGGATTCATCATTGTTACCATAAATCAAAACGATGCGGCTTTGAGGTTCATCTTTTAAAACCGTTTTTAAAATAGAGAACATCGGTGTAATCCCACTTCCACCCGCAAACAATACATACGTTTTTTTATTGCCGGCATTCATTTCTGTAAAAAAATTACCCATAGGTGTCATCACCTCAATGGAATCGCCTTTTTTCAGATTGTTAAAGATGTGGGTTGACACTCTTCCATCTTTTACCTTTTTTACTGCAACACGTAATTCATTTTCATAATAACTGCTGCAAATGGAGTAAGAACGACGAAGCTCTTCTCCATTAATTTTAAATTTTAATGTTAAGTATTGGCCTTGTTTAAAGGTATAGTCTTTCTTTAATTGGTCCGGCACCTGGAATGCAACAGAGACAGCGTCCGGCGTCTCACGTACCACATCGGCAACTTGTAATGAATTGAATTTGCTCATCTGAAATAAATTAAGTTGCGAATTTAAGAAAAGTTCTCAATAAAAAAGGCAGTCCTGATGGAATGCCTTTCTTGAAATTTATAAAAAAATAATGTTAATGCGTGACGCTTAATTTTTCCACATGTGATTGTGCACCGTAGCGAATCGTTATAAAATAAATACCAGCTGGTAATGCAGATGTATTTACCATTTGTTGATATGTTCCTGCAGTTTGTTGTTCATTCACTATTACAGCTATTTCTTTTCCCAATATATCAGTAAGTACTATTTTTACAGGTGTTTTAGCATTTAACGCATAAGCAATATTTAATTGATCCTGTGCCGGATTTGGGTAAAGCTTCACATTATTCACCATCTCCTCCTCATCGATTCCTAAATGGATCACATCTTTTCGCATGCTGTCCGGATATATTAATGAATACACCATTTGACCGGAAATAATCATGGCATCAATTTGCAACACGGGTATTTTCGATCCTCTTGTAAACCATTTGTATTCGTAGTGTGGAGGACGAACCATCTTGGTACCAGTACTGTCCGATTCATTGTAGATGGTATCTGTTACATTAATAGTCGATAAAATACGAAGCGTACTATCATACGTGGTATAAGGCGTTTTTAATTTTCCCCAACCATCCACTAAGTTGTGACGGTGCCCGCTTTGCCCATAGTATCCATAGCCAGGGATTGCTAATCCGAAATCAAAATTGCAAGAATCTGTATTCAAATAATTCATCGGAAATTTATAGATCACATCTGCATGTTTATACGCAAATGGTAATGGGATAGTATTCACTACATAACCGACTCCTATTTGATTTAAAGAGGTTGTTGATTCTTTAAAAAAGTCAATCGCTGCTTCTATTTTGACGCCAGGAATAGCGAATGAAGTGATCAATGGGTTATTTCTTCCATAGGAAGTATTCAGCTGATTAAATAAAAAATTGTATACAGAAGGAAACTTGCCAGGCGCCAGATATTTTACGCCCTGCTGGTAAGCAGGCACTACATCAGAATAATCCCAATTAAAATTAGCGCCTGTTTCTGCAGGATTATGCGTACCCAAGGATGACGCTGTACTTACATACAATGAATCATTTGCATTGGGCATATCTGCCGAGGTAATTGTAATCTGAGCGTTGGTGAAAAGCCCCATTAACAGGCTTAAACCAAGAAATATTTTTTTTATCAAGGTATAACAATTTTAGTTTCAGTAAAGCTCGTTAAAATTTCGATCCGATCTATCCTTGATGATAAAAAAATATTGTTAAATTACTAATTATCAGTAGTTATCCCCTTACATAATGCGTCTCAACTGTGTTATTGGCTATTCCTGTAAAGTTAATTGATTCGTCTTTATTAAATTTTGTTTACGGAAAGCCCAATATTTGTGTATTTTTGAATAAACTTAAACATTCCCTGTATGAAGCATTTTCTTCTCAGTATTTCTATAGTTGTTTTATCACAAATTTCTGCCTTTGCACAGAAAAAAACACCAGCATCTGGTTCAAAAAGAGATTTAGTTCAGTTCTCCGGTATTGTTGTAGAAGGTGATAGCCTTAAATCTGTTCCCTATACAAGCATTATTATTAAGGGAAGCAGCCGTGGAACAGTAAGTGATTATTTCGGTTATTTTTCATTTGTTGCTCAAAAGCTGGATACTATTGAGTTTTCCGCCATTGGATTTAACGATGCCGTATTTGTGATTCCGGATACATTAAGCACCAGCAAATATTCCTTAATTCAGGTACTACGTTCGGATACCGTACATTTAAAAGAAACGGTTATTTATGCATGGCCTACGAAGGAGCAATTTAAAGCATCATTCTTAAAACTAAATTTACCTGAAGACGATATGGCAAGAGCGGGTAAGAATATGGCCAGAGCTGATATGAAGGAAAAAATGATGGGCATGGCCATGGATGCCAGCCTGAATTATAAATACTCTCAGCAACAGTACCAAAGTAAATTATATTACGCCGGTCAGCTACCTCCTAACAACCTGCTAAATCCCGTCGCTTGGGCCAAATTTATTAAAGCCTGGCAGAATGGAGATTTTAAACAAAAATAAAATTTATCGTCAACAATACATGTGTACATTACGCAGTTAAGGGATAGACAAAATTATTTAAGACGTGAAACTCAATAGAAATTTTTATTTTTTTATTACCTGTGTCTTCGCTTTTCTATCCATCCAAGCAAATTCACAAAATACAGCAACCATATTTGGTAAAATTACAGATGCAGAAGGTGCAGCCATTGAAAATGTAACCGTCTCTATACTGGGATCTCCTGCGGCTCCTGTCTATTCAAGTAGTAAAGGAACCTATGAATACCAGATCCCCGCAAATACAGAAGTTACGATTGTTTTCAGCAATATCAATTATAATCAGTTCAGCCAAAAAATAAAATTGAAGGAAGGGGAACGAAAAGAAATCAGTCGCTCCCTAGTATTTAAAAACAACATGGGTGTGGTGGAGATTACCGGTGACGGGCGTTACCAGGAGATTACCCGAATTGATCCGGTAAATATTACGCATATTCCCACAGCCAGCCAGGATTTTAATGCTATCCTGTTTACACTTCCGGGTGTTTCCAGTCGTAATGAACTGAGCTCCACTTATTCGGTAAGGGGTGGAAATTTTGATGAAAACCTGGTGTATGTAAATGGAATCGAAATTTACCGTCCTTTCCTTACGCGTTCAGGTCAACAGGAAGGATTGAGTTTCATCAACCCGGATATGGTTTCTTCTGTTGTTTTTTCCGCCGGAGGATTTGAAGCAAAATATGGTGATAAGATGTCATCTGTACTGGATGTACAATATCGCCAACCCCGCAAATTTGCTGCTACCGCTACCGGAAGTTTATTGGGCAGTAACCTGCATTTGGAAGGTACTTCTAAAAATTACCGGTTTACCTGGACCGTTGGTGCACGCTATAAAACCAACAAATACATTCTTTCAAAAACAGATACACATGGTGAATATACCCCTTTCTTTGCGGATGTACAGGCGTATACCACTTACGATCTAACCAGTAACTGGCAAGTGGATTTTCTTGGAAACTATGCCAGCAACAAATACCAGATTGTTCCTGAATCGCGCGAAACAACATTTGGTACATTTAATCAGGCCTTGCGTTTTAAAGTTTATTTTGACGGACAAGAGATTGATAAATTTGTTACATCACTTGGAGCCTTGTCAGCCAATTACCGTTCGGATGATGAAAAAACTTCTTTGAAATTTATAGGTTCCGTTTTTAAAAGCAAAGAGCACGAAGGATTTGATATACAAGGACAATACTACATCGATCAATTGGAAACTGATTTTGGAAAATCCAATTTTGGTGAAGTAGTCGGAAACCTTGGTGTAGGCACCTATATCAATCATGCACGAACAGATTTGGAAGCGTATGTATACAGTGCTGAACATAAAGGCACACACGATTTTAGCCGTTATGCAAAGTTATTGTGGGGTGTAAAATATTCGCATGAAGAAATCGCCGATAAACTAAGTGAATGGAAATATGTGGACAGTGCAGGATTTTCCATTCCTTATACAAACCCACAGGAAATTGTTTTACAGGATGTGATCAAACAAAAAATCAAAATTAACTCGGATCGTTTTTCAGGTTATGTTCAAACCAATCTCTCCAAAGAATTTAAAGATACTTCTTTCATTACGGCAACCATTGGGCTGCGCGCTAATTACTGGACGTTAAATCAACAAGCACTTGTTGGACCAAGAGCTACCGTAGGTTTTAAGCCTCACTGGAAAAAAGATTTTCTTTTTAAATTTTCAACCGGCTATTATTATCAACCGCCATTTTACAGAGAGCTTCGTGATAACGAAGGCAATATCAATTACAACTTAAAAGCACAAACCTCCATTCACTTTGTGTTGAGCAGTGATCGCAACTTCACGGCATGGCAACGCCCCTTTAAATTTATTGCCGAACTGTATTACAAATACCTTGATAACATTATTCCGTATGATATTGACAATGTTCGCATCCGTTATTCCGCCAAAAATAATGCAAGAGGTTATGCACGTGGAATTGACATGAAAGTGAATGGAGAATTTATTAAAGGTTTGGAATCCTGGGCCTCTATCTCCTTGTCACAAACCCGTGAAGATATCAAGGATGATTTTTATTATCAATACACTGCCGACACCAACAAGGTAACCAATGTAATTACCTTCCGGGATAGCACACGCATCGAACCCGGTTACATTCCCCGCCCAACTGATCAATTGGTAACATTTGCTATTTTCTTCCAGGATAATATTCCAAAATATCCGGAATTTAAAGTTCACCTGAATTTACTATATGGTTCGGGAATTCCTTTCGGAGCACCAGGTTCTCCCAAATATTTGCAAACGCATCGTATGCCTGCATACAGAAGAGTTGACATCGGATTCTCTTACCAGCCATTAAAAGAAGACCGGGAAATTAAACCTCATAGTCCGACACGCTATATCAAGTCAGCCTGGATAAGCCTGGAAGTTTTTAACTTACTCGGAATAAACAATACAGTTTCTTATCTTTGGGTAGAGGATATTAGCAATCGTCAGTATGCGATTCCCAATTACCTAACGAAGCGTCAATTGAATTTACGATTGATTTTAAAATTTTAAATCCGTCATGCTTTACCCCAAAGAAGTCATAGACATAACCACTGAATGGATAAAAGGTGATTCCCGTGCGGGACAATGGCTTCAGGAAAATAACCTCACGGAGTTGTTCATGCTAAAAGATGCAGTAAGTCGTCATGCCAAGCCTATGCAATACCTCCTGGTGAATAAACACATCATATTGGCGGCATTTGTAAATGCAATATGGGAAGATCAGGCCGCTTTTAAATTACTGATGACAAAAGGAAATCATCACTGGGCTGCAATGGCCAATTATATTAATGGAGATGAGAAGGCTGCACTTTTTTTAAAAAATAATAAATTACAGCATTATGCCGAACTTGCTCATCAGATCCTTGAAAAAATAAGAAAAGAAGGAGATGAAGGATCGAATATTTTTAACAGCGGTCCTTATAAAGTTGAACGATAATTAAAAATCATGTTATGCGCATCATAGCACACATTCCACATCCCAAGCTTACCATCAGTATTTTTTCTATGAATGATAAATACCAGGTGAAGTTTGAAGCCGGGCCAATGGAACAAACCTACAAACTTTCGCATACGGAAGTGGATGGTGTGGAAGGAATAAAAAAAATGGTGGATGATGCTTTTTTAGAACAAATACTTCAGCGCTTTAATGAGATGTACCTTGCTTTTAAAGCAGCTAAAGAAAGAGTGAACACTTAATTTTTAAACTCGTGCTAAAGAAATTATTTTTTTGTTTTACCATTCTGCTGATTGCAACTTCCTTTGCTCCTGCTCCTACTTATCAAATAGGACTCTTAAAATACAATGGCGGTGGCGACTGGTATGCCAACCTGGAAACATCTTTACCCAACCTGATTAAATTTTGCAACGATAATTTAAAAACAAACATCAACCCGGAGCAAGCCACTGTAGAAGTTGGCAGTATAGAGCTTTTCAATTATCCTTTGGTACACATTACAGGACATGGTAACATCGTCTTCAATGCACAGGAAGCAGAAAACTTACGCAATTATTTAATTGGGGGAGGCTTCCTGGAGATTTCCGATAATTATGGATTGGATAAATTTATTCGTCCGCAAATGAAAAAAGTTTTTCCGGAATTGGAATTTGTAGAGCTTCCTTTTTCACATCCCATCTATCACCAGAAATATGATTTTCCAAATGGATTACCTAAAATTCATGAGCATGAAGGCACTCCTCCAAAAGGATTTGGCTTGATCTATCAAGGTCGCTTGGTTTGCTTCTATGATTATGAATGTGATTTAGGTGATGGCTGGGAAAGCTATGAAGTACATAAAGACTCACCGGAGATTCATCAAAAGGCACTGAAAATGGGCGCGAATATTATTCAGTATGTATTGCTTGGTGGTGAGAATGTGGTGAAGAAATAGCGTACGTTTAATCTGGCAGAAACGCCAAAGGTTTTAAAACCTTTGACGTTTTCTAAAAATTTTCAGAAGCGTTTGTCCATCACTCTTTGTATCCTTCAGTCCTGCTTTCCGCTGCAAGCTGCTTCATAAAATGAATACCTTTTATTTACTTTATTACAACGCAGGCTTTCCGCTACAATCAGGGCTAGCAAGAACCTGCAACTTTCTTGGTATGCGGCCCCTACCGGGGTTGGGGAATTATTTGTGAATTGTCTTTTTCTACAGAGATGTGATCCCTCCGGGATCAATACAATTCACTCAACTCTTTTGCAATGATATCGCTAATTTCTTTCGCTCTATCCACAATCATGTAATGCGATCCACCTTCGATTTTATAATCATACTGTACGTTCTTTTGTAAAACAGTACCCGATCTGCATTACCATGAATGTGCAGCACTCTTGGCGGAATGGTTTCATTTTTCCAATGTAGGATCATGTGTATGGTACGGGAAAATAATTTTTAGGCGGTTGCGCCAACATCGTTTTAAATTCTGCTTTCAATGGCGGTGTTACACCTAATCTTTTTCGGATGAGCATTGTAAATTTCAAATACAGAAAATCGGAAAGTATGTGATATATGGGAATGTATTTGAATCCTGCTAATTCACGCGGCAATTCCGTACTTACCTTACTACTCGAAATAAGAATGGTCTGAAGCGGATTTAATTTTTTTGAAATTTCAATGGCACACATGCCTCCAAAGGAAACACCTATTAATACAAAGGGTTGGGATGTATCTATTTGTTGGGATAAGCGAAGGGCATACTCAGGGAGCGTTTCTTTTTTTAATGGAGAAATCCAGGTTACAGGGATGATGTTGCAATTGGGTAATTGCAAGTATTTATACAGCAATGGATTCATTCCTAAACCGGGAATGCAGTATACGTTTAGGTGGTTCATTTTAAAAATTCAAACCCAACAGGTTTTAAAAACCTGTCGGGTTGTTTTTATTAATGATACTTCGAATATTTCGTTTTATAATCCTGCATACTTCTTTTAATCACTTCCTGCGCCTCTTCTGCGCCATATACATTGGTGATTTCGCACGTTGGTAATCCGGTGCCAGGGATATTTTTATACGTTAAAAAGTAATGTTTCAAGCGATTGATCACCCCTTCCGGACAATCGGTAATATCTTTCCAATTTTGATACACCTCATCCCCTTTCATCACCGCAATAATTTTGTCATCCGCTTCTCCTTTGTCAATCATGCGAAAACCACCGATAGGAATAGCTTGAAGAATGATATCACTATGCGAAATCACACGCTCGCTTAACACACAAATATCCAATGCATCTCCATCTCCTTTTTCAATTTTTCTTCCCGCTTTTTCAGAGGCAAACGCCGCCACCTCTACATCAC
>DASRRA010000099.1:0-5091 GCA_035696085.1 Bacteroidia bacterium
TCTGAAGGAGCCTTATATGCCTTTTATTTTATCGAAGAATTTTCACAACAAACGATACCCGATACGTATGCTCGGATTATTCAGTATTCCGACTGTATGGTGGATACAACCGTACAAATATTTTATCCCAAAGCTAGTGAAAGCCCAATGCGATATGAGACTGAAGAGGTTTCTGTTGTAAAAGAGTTGATGAATTATATTGATAAAGTAACACATAAACCTATTATAACTACTGAAATTGGATCATATGAAAATTATATCAAAAAATATGAAGTATGGGATTCGTTGCGCGTATTTCGTGTGGACAGTTTAAAAGAGCATGATCCAGCGTTTAATAAATTATTTGATCAGGCAATTAAATCAATTGAAAAAGGAAGAACAAATAATGAATTAGAAGAATATGTAGGTCGTTATTATTCCAAGAAATTGGAGCTTGAATTAAAGAGAAATCGAATAGTTGTTGGCGGCTGTAGCAGAGATAATGCCCCGCGATACCATGCTCAAAGAATTGCGTTGCTTGCAGCAGAAACAGTAAACTGGGAGATATTTCTTCGCGCCCACCTGGATATTATGAATGACAGATTTGAAAGAATGTCCGATGCAAGCTATGCCTGGGAAGGTAGAAAAACATACATCAAAGAGTTGGAAGTGCTTGATATAAATGTACTGGATCTCCTTTTAGGGATTAGTTTAAGGATAGAGAATCCAAGCAAAAATCACTATTACGGAAGCATTAGCAGGCTGGGAAGAGCTTTGTCAGAAACAGGCAAAAATGCTAAAATAGAAGCAAAAATATTGCAAATGATTTCAGATAGGACCTTGGATGATTACAACAGGATTTTGATGTACTATTTGTTTCTAAACTATAATTATAATTTGGAAAGTAAAGAAAAACAAGCAGAAAATAAAATCAAGTTAACAGAAGCAGTTAAAACACTTCCTGCGTATTTAGCTACCAAAATTAAAACAGAAGAATAATGGCTTCAAACGTACCAACAGTAAGACCCGTAGCATGGATTTCACTTGTCCCTCAGCTAATTTTTTACGGAATCCTATGCTATAGCTATCATGTATTATTGCCAGATGTAGACCCTGTTTTTCCTGGCGTTTTAACTGGCATAGCAATTATGATTCTATTACGAAACTTAATCACGAAAAAACACAGAAAAGGCGTAAAACTTTTTAAGCAGCAGAAATATATGGCGGCAGTCCCCTTGTTCGAGGAAAGCTTTGCCTACTTTACCAAGAATGCCTGGCTCGATAAATACAGACACTTCTTATTGTTTAGCTCTTCCAAATGGACATTTAAAGAAATGGCATTATGCAATATCGCATTTTGTTATGGCCAGGTTGGTAATGGACAAAAAGCGAAAGAGTATTACCAACGCGTGATAAATGAGTTTCCGAACAACGGCTTGGCGACTGCAGGATTGCGAATGTTAAATGCCGGCGGGCAAAACGGATAGATGGCATGAATAGGAAGTAGTTTGTGCGACGAAAATTTAAACGGGAAAGGGAGTTGAAAATGAAGATTAATCTGGTAATACTCATTCTGCTTTTTTGCGCTAGTTACACATTTGGGCAAACAAAATATAACTACAATTATAAACAAGGGTACAAATTTATTCGCAAAGCAGAGAAAAGCCTTCAAAAAGGAAAATTTTCAAAAACGGATAAATATCTTAAAAAAGCAATGGAAAGCGACTATGGTTTTTGTGGAAATGCCCCAACAATCAAAACCAAGATTCGAAGAAATAGCAAAGCGCCAGTTGTTTTACAAACTACTTGAATAAAAATGCCGCTGGTATAATTTACCAACGGCATAAATTTTTTTATCAGTGAAAGACTACTCCAATTTCTTCAATTCTTCATTTACAAACTGCGCCAACTCCTGCACATATTCCTGTGAGAAATTAAATTCAATACCTGCTGCTTTATAAATCTCCGGAATGGATTTCGTATAACCCAATCGCAAGGCGGCTTCGTAAGCATTCAATGCTTTCTCCGGATTGTTTTTGTAATTGCGCCACACGGCAATGGCTCCCAGTTGCGCCATTCCGTACTCAATGTAATAGAATGGTACTTCAAATAGATGCAATTGATTTTGCCACAAGCGTTCTTTCACATGTTCGTAACCACTCCAATCAACAACCGAACTGCTGAATTCAGCCGTTAGTGCCGTCCACTGTGCATTTCGCTCTGCTATGGTATGTGTTGGATTTAAGTATACCCAATGTTGGAATTTATCAATAAGCGCAATCCACAACAACATCTTCAATGATTTTTCCAGTTGTTCTTTTTTCGCACGTTTTAAATCATCTTTATTTTCAAAAAATACATCCCAATGTTCCATGGAAATAAGCTCCATAGACATACTTGCCAATTCTGCTACTTCCGAAGGTGCACTTTTAAAATCAACAATTTCCAGGTTGTGCGTTACGAAGGAATGGATCGCATGGCCACCTTCATGTACCATCGTTACCATATCGCGATGCAAACCAACCGCATTCATAAAAATAAAGGGTACGCCCGATTCATACAGGGGATAGTTGTAACCGCCCGGCGCTTTTCCTTTACGTGATTCCAGATCCAGGTGTTTCATGGTTTTCATGATCTCCAGGTAATCACCATATTGAGGGCGTACACGTTTAAAGCAGGCAATGGATTTATTGATCAAATCTTCTCCATTTGTAAATGGATGCAATGCCTCTTTACCATCAATATCCACATCTGTATCCCATGGGCGAAGGGTATCCAGTTTCAATAATTTTTTTCGTTCCTGATCGGATTGTACAGCAAGCGGTAAAATGGCTTTTGCTATGGATGTATGAAAATTATAACAATCGGTTACGGTATAATCAAATCGTCCTAACTCATCAAATTTATAATCTCTGTAATTTTTAAAGCCTGCATTCAATGCAACCTGGTGACGAAGTTTTACCAACTCTGTATACAAGTCGTGCAGTGCTTTTTCATCAACCGCTCTTCTGTTTTGAATTTTTTCAAATACTTCTTTGCGCACAGTTCTGTCTGTGTCTTTCATCAGGCTCACAGCCATTTGCAAGGTCAGCTCTTTTCCTTTCCATTCAATGGTCATAGCACCCGAAATGGCACCATACTTTTGTGCTTCGGTTGCAATTTTAGTAAGTAACGGAACATTCTCTTCCCGATACAGTTCCAGCGCTTTTCTTACACCGCGTATATAAATAAAGTATTTTTTCTGATCCAGTTCAGCCAGGAAAGGGGATTGAATTAATTTTTTATTGAGTTCATTGCTGTAAGGTGCAATGTGAGGATCAATCTGGGAAATGAAATAATTGTAGGCATCTGTCAATTGCTGATCTGTTGTATCACAGGTCATTTTGATGTAGCGCCAACCGGCATCTTCACTAATAACGGATTCCAATTCACTTCTGTCGTGCAGCCATTTTTCCAGGTCAGCCGCGGAGTTGATGGCACGTTCCTTTAAATCTTTGAAATAGGGTTCAATTTCTGACCAGGTTTTAACAGTAAATGAGGCAGGTAAAAATTGACGAATGGTTTTTGAAGGTATTGCCAATTGTTTCGTTTCCATATAGAGAGATATTTGTGGTAATAATAATAAAAAAATAAATACAAAAACGCCCCAAAATTGGGGCGTTTTTTAATTCTCCGTTTTTTTCCACACTCACTCCGCGCCGACACAGAAGCTATGGCATAAGCATTCCGAACTCACACTTATTTTATGCGACTCCGGTTTTTCTAACTCCAGGCGTTTTAACTTTTGAGCTAGCGGTTTTAACTGGCTTAGCGTTGGTGTCTTTTACTTTTGTTTTAACTCCACCTTTTGCGTCTGCTTTTATTTTAGGCTTGTTGTCCTCATCTTTGTTTTTCTCTTCTTTCTTCGTTAGCAAACCTTCTTTTTCGAGGGCATTGTACCAGCTGATCACTTTTTTGATATCAGATGCATATACTCTGGCTTCATCGTATTCCGGGAATACCGATTTAAAATACTTTTTTAACTCAGCATCCGGAGCTTTGTGATCAATAGATGTAGGACCTTTTTCTTTTGTATGAATTTTTTTGAAAACATCTTTTAAGGGTACATCATCACCTGTTGAGTATATACTCACTTCTTCCAAAGCGCTTACTTTGCTGGTTGAATAAGCAGGTACACGTTTTTTATCGATTAGCGATTCTACAACCAATCCACTCTTGGTTTGAGCAATTACTTTGTATAATCCGGTCATACCCGCAATTGAAATAATTCCACTTAAATCCATAGTTTTTTGTCTTATTTTTTTCGAAATTGTTTATTGATGCAAATATAAAAAATATTCTTTAGTTACCTCCACATCTGTGTTTTAGGTTGTGGGAAACCTTAACGTAAGTTTAATCCGCTTATTTTATAATTTTTACAGGGGTGTTTCAAAAAATGGAATATCCTTTAAATACACATACGTATTGTTTACATAGTCCATTTCGCAACAAAAATGGTGAAGTCCATTGCTTACAACCAGGTATTTCACCTTAAAAACCATGTTATACCGGGCTACCTGGTCAAAAGCATCCTGGGTGATTTTGACCGTCGGCGCCTTGCATTCTACCAATAAATGCGGCTTTCCCTCCCGGTTGTACACGAGGATATCCGCCCGTTTAATTAACTCATTATATATTAAGCCGGTTTCAACTCCAATCAGCGAAACAGGGTACTTTTTATCCTGTACCAAAAACTGTAGAATATGCTGACGCACCCATTCCTCCGGACTCAAAACAAAATACTTTTTCCGGAAAGGGTCAAAAATCTGTAGGCGTTTGCCATCTTCCCTGATTTTAAAAGGATATGTTGGTAAATTAAGTGGTTGCATGCTGTATTTAACTGCGTAGGCCGTAGCTTAGCGTAGGCCTAATTACGCCAAAATATAGGAAAACAGCAATGTGAATAGTTATAAAAAATTCTTAACAACGCATCGGACAGCGCTCATAATTCGTATTTTCGCTGAATCGCTGTCCAAAAATTTAAATTTCCAAATAATACTATGAAAAGTAAAGAAGAAATTGTTGAAAACTGGCTACCACGATACACCGGAACTCCATTAGATAAATTTGGTA
>DASRRA010000100.1:0-5173 GCA_035696085.1 Bacteroidia bacterium
CTTGATATTGTGCAGCTAGTTCCCACCAGCGTTTATTAAATTCATTTGCAGGTAAATTACTTGCATATAAATCATGTTCGAACATGCTCATGGTTCCAGTGCTAAACGGGATGAATACGACATAATTCAATGCTTCCTTTAATAGGGTTCTCATTTCATCTGTTTTCACTCCTTTTGGAATGATGTTTAAATTTTCCAAAAATGGTTTTTGCATGGCAGCCATTCCCATCATGCTACCCAGTGCTTCGTGATAAGCACGGTTTGCGCCTTCGCGGAATAAAATAGGCACTTCAGGGTTGCTGTAAGAAATATAATAATAGATGTGTCCTAATTCATGGTTCGCAGTTTCATACCATTCACTATTCGGTACAATACTCATTAATGATCTTACATCTTTATCAAGGTCCATGTGCCAGGCAGATGCGTGATTGTTTTTCTTGTAAGTTGCATCTTTTGGTAAAGCATACAGATCTGATTTTTCCCAGAATGTTTTTGGTAGTTCAGGGAAGCCCAGGCTTACATAAAAATTCTCACCTTGTTTTACAATCCACTCGGAATTTTTGGTGTGAATGGCGCTATCCAGGTTTAAACCTTTTACTTCCACAAGGCTCGACCAGTCTTGTCCCCAACGGTTAGGTAACCAGTGAGCCGGAATAAGTGCCGGTACATCTTTTACATTGTATTTTTTTGCAAGCTCATAACGTGCGTATGTATGCAATTCACGATACAAAGGATATAATTCTTTATTGAACTTCTTCAGCATATCAATCATTTCCTTTGTCGTCATGCCATAATCAGCTACCTGGTATTCAAAATAATCTTTATATCCTAAACCTTGAACAGTTTTGTTTCGCAAGTCACGTAACTCTACTAATCCATCTTTCAGGCCTTTTCCAACTTCTTTACTGGCTTCCCATACTTTTTGACGGGTCGCTACATTTTTTTCGCTTCCCATACTAGCTTCAATATCATTGGTTGAAACTTCTTTTCCATCGATGGTATATTTAAACTTATATAATTTTATTCCTTGTTGCGTTTCTGCAGCAATACGTGCTTTTACGACATCCTTTACAGATTGCGGATTGTTGGCAGCTTTATATAAAATCGATTTTAATTGTTTTACCTGAGGTTCAGTAAGATTATCTTTCATAGAAAGATAGCGTTGAACAGTTGCTATATTTTCTTCACTACCCGTAAAATCAGCTATTTCTTGTTGTGTTTTATTAGCAGCAATGGTACTTGCAGAATCGCCCTCCACGATGCGAATAAGCGATTGCCATTGCGCTTCATTTGCTTTTGCAGATAATTGTTGATAAGAAGTAGCATACTGATCAATGTATGCCTGGACACTGTCTTGTAATTTGGCAGAATCAGAATTCGAAGAGCCATTATCACATGCTGTAAAAAGTAAAACGCTTGAGAAGTAGAAGAAATGTTTTTTCATTTTTGTTATTTTAGGGTAGTAAAGATATAAAATGCGACTAATAATCAACAATGCATTGTGATGAACGGTTAGGGATTTGGGCTGGAACTTATCAACAAGTTATTAGCCTTTGGAGGGGGTGTTTAAGACAAAATTTGTAAATGTCAGTAAATCGGGGAATTGCAAATCAATCAGACTTTTTTTATGAGACTCGGGTTCTTTCTGACTTAAAAAAACGGTGACCATTCCACAGTCTCTACCAAATTCCATATCCGAATGGCTGTCACCGACAATCACACTTTTTGAAAAATCAATTTCTGGAAAATCCTGTTTGGCCTCTAGTGCCATCCCAATGCCGGGTTTTCTGCAAGGGTTATTTTCACTTGCAAGATTTGGACAAAAGTAAAAATGATCAATACGACCAGATGCCTCCTGTACTTCTTTTAAAAAGCGTGAATGGATTTCTTGTAAATCGGCTGTCGTATATAATCCCTTCCCAATGCCTTGTTGATTTGTTACAACAACAATTCTTCCTGCCTTTGCGCTTAACTTTTTTAATGCCTCCAATACGCCTGGAAGTACCTGAAATGTAGCCCAGGAGCGTACATAATCATTATCCAGCTTTTTGTTTAAAACACCATCCCTGTCCAGAAAGATGGTCCAGCTTTTATCGAGTTGTAATGTCTTCAAGTTCTTTTTGTGCACGTGCGTAGTCTTCTGGAATCCCAATGTCTATAAAATAATCGTTCGTTACAAAGCCAGCAAAATAAAGTGTTTTCAGATTCTTTTCAAAAAAGTCCTTTTCAATCGAAAATTTTTGAGGATGAGGAAGCGCCCTCATTTTTTTTGCATTAAAAATATAAGACCCTGCATTAATGGTTCCTGGTTGATGAAGTCCCTGCTTTTCTTCAAAACCAATTATTTGATGCGTTTCATTTATCCGAACAGTTCCATAACGTGAAATATCCGGTAGTGACCTCAGGCACATGGAAACATCTGCAACTTCTGTTAAATGAAATTTTTTAAATGCAGTGATATCCACATTAAAAAAAGTATCACCATTTGTAATGAAAACATGCTCGGTATTTATCTTTTGTAGAGCCATAAAAATTGCACCGCCAGTGCCCAATGGTTCCTGTTCAATCGCATATTCTATAGGAGTCCCTTTAAATTGATTTCCAAAATAAGACTGAATGACCTCTGATTTGTAACCGACAGATAAAATAATTTTTTCAATGGAAAAACGCTGAAGGTGGGTTAACACATGATACAGAAACGGCTTGTCCTTTATAGCAGCCATCGGTTTTGGAACATCCTTTACAACACTTTGCAAACGTGTACCCATGCCACCTGCCAGCACAATGGCTTCCATATCTTATTTTTTAAAAAGGTTTAGTTCCACCATTTCGCATAGAATGTGTCCCAGTATGATGTGTACTTCCTGGATACGGGGAGTGTCAGTTGATGGAACATTTAAAAGGTATTTACAACAGCTTTTTATCTCTCCACCGCTAGCGCCCGTCATTCCTACGGTAATCATACCAATGCGATTCGCTTCCTCCAATGCCTGTATGATATTTTTTGAATTCCCGGACGTAGAAATGCCTACCAATACATCACCTTTTCTACCTTTTGCTTTTACCAATCGCGAATAAACAACGTCGTAGGAATAGTCATTCGCTACTGCTGTAAGATAAGAGGTATTTGTATGAAGTGCTTCTGAAAACAAAGGATCCCGATCGGTATAAAAGCGCCCGGATAATTCGGCTGATAAATGTTGCGCATCTGCTGCACTTCCGCCATTTCCGCAAAACAACACTTTACCATCTTTTTTAAAACAATTGGTCATTTCTTCGCTTACCTTGTTTAAAGTGGTAAGCAACACATCATCTTTCAGTACTTTTTGCTTTAATTCAATTGCACTGCTGATTTTATTTTTTATAAAACTTAAATTGTCCATGTTGTTAATCCTTCTTTTGTAAATTGATACCTTCTGCTTCTTCCGCCAAATTTAGCCAATGCATTGATCACCTGGTAACGGGTGTTGTTGGGGCAATAAAATAACATAAATCCGCCCCCGCCTGCACCGGATATTTTTCCGCCTGTAGCACCATTGCTAATGGCCGTATTGTAAATATCCTCAATAAGCGGGTTGCTGATACCGGTAGCCATCTTTTTTTTATTTTGCCAGCCAAAATCCAATGCCTGGCCTATCTTATGAAGCTCTCCTTTCAGTATAGCATCCTTCATCATCACCGCCTGTTCCTTTAAATGATGCATGGCTTCAATTGAACTGGTGTTTTTATCTTTCACATTCTGACTTTGTAATTCAATGATGGAAGAAGACAGACGGCTTGTTTCGGTGTAATATAGAACAATGTTGTGTGCTAACTCGTGCAGGTAAGAATCTCTCACTCGCAATGGATTGACGATAACAGCCCCATCCTTTTTAAACTCCATAAAATTTACACCACCAAAAGTGGCTGCATACTGATCCTGTTTTCCCCCCGCCATTTGCAGATCCTTACGCTCAATATCATAAGCCAGCTGAGCGATATCATATTCTCCCAAAGGAAGTTTGAACCACTCTGTGAAAGCACCGAGAATAGCGACTACAAGAGTAGAGGAAGTTCCCAACCCCGATCCTGCGGGAGCATCCACATACGTACTTAATCTAAATGATAAAGGGCGTTTAATGAAATCTTTGACAATGCGATTGTAAACACCCTTGTGTAAATCCAGCTGCTGATTGATGGGAAGAACGGCTTCAGAAGACATACTGTATTTTTCATTTTTGTCTAATGCAACCAACTCAATCGTACCGTCGTCCAATGGTTCAATCGTAGCATGTGCAAACAAGCTTACTGAAGCATTTAAAATGGCACCTCCGTAAATGTCGGAATACGGACTTACATCTGTTCCACCTCCTGCTAGTCCAATACGTAAAGGGGCCTTGCTACGAATAATCATAAAAGTGTGCTTGTTTATTTATTGGTCAATGCTTTTGAAGGCCTGAAGTTATAGTTTTTTTATGTTGAATTTACACCGGTTTATTTTTTATTCTGATTTAAATTATCATAAAGGTCTATAAGTGAAGTGTACATTTTATCCCAGGTGTATTTTTCTTTCTCTTTTTTAATTTCTTCAATAAACAATTGCTCTTTGTTACGTTCATAAAAATCGACTAAAGCATTTGCAATAGCTTGTGGATTAAGATCTACTACATATCCCACTTTGCCATTGGGAACCATTTCCGGTAACCCTCCAACTTTTGTTACGAGCATTGGTTTATCAAAGTGATAAGCAATTTGCGTGACACCACTTTGTGTAGCATCTTTATAAGGTTGCACTACCATGTCGGATGCGCTGAAATAGGCGGCTACTTCTTCATTTTGAATGAAATCATTTCGCTGAATAACATAATCCTGCAGGTTTAATTTTTTAATTAATTCCTGGTAAGGAGCAGCATCTACATAATATTCGCCGGCTATGATCAGTTTTAATTTAAATTTTCGAAAGCGTTCATCAGCAAAGGCTTCAAGCAGCCAATCCAATCCTTTGTAATCGCGTATGAATCCAAAAAAAAGCAGGTAGTCGTAAGCGTCATCCAGCTTCAATTGCTGTTTGGCTTGTGATTTAGAAAGCGCTTTCCCAAAATTATCAAATAATGGATGAGGGTTATACACACGTGGTTTGCCGGTATCAAATTGCTTTAAATCAGCCAGGGTTATGTGCGACATACCAACAAAT
>DASRRA010000101.1:0-1733 GCA_035696085.1 Bacteroidia bacterium
GGTTTCATAAAAATTTCTGTAAGAAGAATGTCTGGAACCGATTGGTTTTAGGTGATTAAAATAATAATCAAACGTTTGTGTGTTCCAGCCGAAGGAGCGTGCTGAAATATAAGCCATATCATCCTCTCCACGTGTCTTCGATTCAACAAATTTTCCGATTTGCAGGTATACATCGTAACGTATGATTAAGCTGGCGCCACGACCGCTGTTTCTTTCTTCGATTTCTTCCGGAATTCCGTTTTCAACCATGTGTCCAGAAGCCACACCAAGCTTTGGATCCTTTTCAAATTCACCAAGCATATCCGCAAAAAAACGATTGTCAAAACTAATATCTGCATCAATTTTGGCAATGATATCAACAGGTTCTGTTCTTAGTGTGTCTGCATAGTTGATAATAGCAGCAACACGCCCGCCACGGTTTCTATATTCTTTTCTAAAGCCATTCAGCTTTTTATATTTTATAAAAGGATAGTCTTTTAAATATTTTTTAATAATATCAAATGTACCGTCTGTGGATTCATCATCCATGATGATCCATTCACAAGGTAAAATGTCTTGTGAAATAACAGATTGGATCGTTTGTTCAATAAATGCCGCTTCGTCTTTAGTTGGGGTAATGATACTGTACTTCATAGAATGCTACTGCTTTAGAGTTTTAATATATTTATTGCTGCTTAAATTTTCTATACTTAAAAAAATAAGCATAATTGGTCCCAAGAATAAATTTGATAAAATAGAAGGGTAGTAAAATTTTTATGCCGTGTCTATAAGAGAATGATAATTCTTTAGGAATATAATTAACAGAATTCCATTTGAAAAAACTTTTGAAGAACGTTATAAAACTATCTTTGCGGAAAGCTGTACCCTTTGATGTATCTGTGGTTCTGTCAAATACACGGCAAGAGTAACTCACATACACTTTATACCCTTTTTTCCAGGCCCTAAGCGCTAAATCATCATCCGACCCATATTGCGGATAGGATACTTCATCCAGCAAATTAAGGTCTATGAGTGTAGATGATTTAAGAAGTGTGCCTCTACCATTTAAGGCATAGGTAGGAAAAATACCGGATTCGGGTGTGTTTTCAAGCAATTCAAAACTTTTGTAATAATTGATTTTCTTTAAGGAATACCAATTTATTTTCTTTACGCCTGAAAAACTAACTCTGAAAGGAAGGGTATCGGTTACAGAAATACTTCCGATAATACTATTTTCTTCAACGTTTTTAGCAACATTAAATAAGGAGGTGATGTAATCTGATTGAATCAAAGAATCATCGTTTAAAAGCAGGATATATTCCGGATTATACGTTCTAACAGCATGTTTAACCCCTTCATTCACACTTTTTGTCCACCACCATTTCCCGGTTCCTTTTACTACGTCAATCGCCGGGAATTCGGCTTGTAGCATTTCATAGGTTCCATCGTTGGAACCATCAACTACTACAACAGGAATTATTTCAACAGCATCATTCTTCTCTTGAGAGAGCAATTGCTTTAGAATAACCTTGAGGTAAGATTTTCGATTAAAAGTAGGTATAATGACTCCCAGTTTTAGCATTTAATTTTTATATGATAAACAACCTTGGGGAGCAGGTTCAATCGAATAATTTTTTTTAACTATGATAACAAATATATAAAATTAGACGCATAGTTTTTTAAAATTCGATAAAGTGTGTAATTTTCCCGATAAACCTAAAAGGGTTGAAATGCCTTGGCAAATCAACCCTTTT
>DASRRA010000102.1:0-15766 GCA_035696085.1 Bacteroidia bacterium
TAATGGAGAAATGCCACGTTTAGGAGATATTTTTCATGAGATGAAATCCGAATCATTTAATCTCAATTTAAATAGCCGGAATTTTTCATTGTTAGGTGACCCGGCTTTGCGGTTGGCTTATCCTAAATACGATGTTGTAACTGATTCTATCGACGGTAATCAGGTTACAATTGTGAGTAGTGATACAATGAAAGCACTAGCGTTGGTTACTGTAAGCGGACATATTTCAAAAGATAATACACCTTTGACAAATTACAATGGCGTATTGTATCCAACGGTTTATAACAAGATACAGAATATAACTACACTTTCAAACAATCCGCCCAGCTCCAACTCCACTGGAGGAAGCCCGGCCTATACTTTTCAATTGCAAAAAAATGTGCTTTACAAAGGTAAAGTAAGTATTACAAATGGCTATTTCAGATACCAGTTTATCGTTCCAAAAGATATAGCTTTTCAGTATGGAATAGGGCGAATCAGCTATTATGCGCAAAATCAAAGTGGTAATGAGGATGGTAACGGGTATTATGACCAGATATTGGTGGGTGGTGTGAGTGACTCGGCGAAGGTTGACCAGGTGGGACCAGAGTTGAGGCTCTATTTGAATGATGCTAAATTTGTTTCCGGAGGATTAACCAACGAAAAACCTGATTTATTCGCTGTTTTAAAAGATGATAATGGTGTAAACACCGTTGGTAATGGGATAGGACATGATATTATTGCCGTTTTGGACGCAAATACAGAGCATTCTATTGTATTAAATGATTACTACCAGTCTGATCTGAATAGTTATAAAAGCGGAACTATACGGTACCCATTTAAGGATTTAAGTTCGGGGACACATACCCTCAGCTTAAAGGTATGGGATGTGTACAATAATTCCTCTCTTGCAACTACGGAGTTTGTTGTATCTCAATCAGCTGAACTGGCCCTGGATCATGTCTTGAATTATCCCAACCCATTTACAACCAGAACCCAATTCTTTTTTGAGCACAATCAATGTTGCCAACTGCTTAATGTTCAATTACAAATATTCACAATAAGCGGAAAATTGGTAAAAAATATCAGCAAATATGTCCATGCTGACAGTTATCGTTCTGATCCTATCGAATGGGATGGGCGTGACGACTTTGGAGATAAGATTGGTAGAGGTGTGTACATCTATCGCCTGAGAGTAAAAACCAGCCAAGGAGAGACGGCCGAAAAGTTTGAAAAACTTGTCATTTTAAATTAATTTGTACATTAGCAACCCAAAAAAAAAGTAATGAAAAAGAAAAGTAATTGTATCAATGTGTTTATACTAACCTTAACATTGGTATGTGTTATAAGAGAGTCAAGCGCGCAAACCAGTTCAAATGCTCCTAGTAGCTCTACAGCCAATGGAACGACGATCAGCTCCTATCGTCCTGATCAGATCAATACGATTACTACCGCAGTTCCTTTTTTAATGATTACCCCTGATTCAAGAGCAGGTGGAATGGGGGATGTGGGTGTTGCTACTTCAACGGACGTGAATTCTATACACTGGAACCCTTCAAAATTAGGTTTTGCGGAAAAGAAAATGGCAGTTGGAATCTCTTATACACCTTGGTTAAGAGCGCTGGTTCAGGATATCAATATGGCTTATCTTTCAGGTTATTACAAAACCAAAAAAAGTGGAACCATTGCGGCATCGCTCCGTTATTTTTCTTTAGGAAATATCACCTTTACTGATAATAACGCACAAAAAATACTGGATGCACATCCGAATGAATTTGCTATAGATTTGGCTTATGGAACTAAATTAAGCGATGATTTTTCTGTTGGTGCAGCGGTACGTTACATTCGTTCGGATTTAACAAACGGAGCCATTGTTCAAGGCGTAAACACACATGCAGGTAATGCTATTGCAGCAGATATCTCAGCCATTTACAGAAGAAAGAACATCAAAATTTCTGATAAGAAAGCAACCGGAGCCATTGGGTTAAATATCTCCAATATCGGACAGAAAATGGCTTATTCAGATGCCGGAAAAAATTCAGATTTTATTCCAATCAACTTGCGTTTGGGAGGATCATTGGATATTCAGCTGGATGACTATAACTCACTTGCAATTGCTGCTGATGTAAATAAATTATTGGTGCCAACACCGCCAGTTTATGCGGTAAACGACTCCACTAAGCAAATAGCTTACGATGCGAATGGTAACCCCATTATTGCTAAAGGAAAAGACCCAAACAGAGGTGTAACCGAAGGGATCTTCGGTTCCTTTAATGATGCACCGGGTGGAGGAAAAGAAGAATTGAAAGAAATCAATTTCTCCCTGGGAATGGAGTATTGGTATAATAAATTATTTGCCTTGCGATTCGGGTATTTCCATGAAGACCCGACCAAAGGAGACCGTCAGTTTTTTACATTGGGAGCAGGCGTTAAATACAATGTATTTGGGTTGGATTTTGCATTCCTGATGCCAACCAGACAACGTAACAATCCACTTGCAAACACACTTCGCTTTTCATTGACATTTGACTTAGATGCGTTTAAAGCACAAAATAGTGAGGAAAAGCCAGTCGAATAATGGTTATACTATTTAAAAATTGCCCATATTTACATCGTGAATATGGGCATTTTTTTTAACCTAAAAAGTACTTTATTGAAATGAAAATACGCGTAGGATTTGGATATGATGTACATCAGTTAAAAAGCGGAAACGCATTGTGGTTGGGCGGAATACAGCTTCAACACCATAAAGGAGCCGTAGGACATTCGGATGCGGATGTACTTATCCACGCTATTTGCGATGCTTTATTGGGAGCAGCCGGATTAAGAGATATAGGCTTTCACTTTCCGGATACATCTGCCGAATTTAAAGGTATTGATAGTAAAATACTATTGGCGAAGGTGAAGGATTTGCTTCGACAACAAGGGTTTTCCATCGGAAATATTGATTGTACATTGGTATTGGAGCAACCCAAAATAAATCCCTATATTGAACAAATGAAAACCACGCTCGCCGGTGTTTTGCAACTGGAACCGACTGATATAGGCATAAAAGCTACAACCAATGAGAAAATGGGTTTTGTGGGAAGGGAAGAAGGCGTGTGTGCCTATGCCGTGGCGTTGATTGAGAAGAGATAGTAAAAAATAACAAAAATAAAAGAGAAGTTAGGTAAAATTTCTGGGTGTGCACCCATCTCTACAAATATATTCTAGGATTTGCAAATCAAAAAATGATAAATCTTAAGCGGGTAGGCTTTGCTGGTTTGATTTTTATTGTAAATTTGTGCTTCTACAAAAAATTATAATTATGGATAAGGAAAAAGCTGCAGTGAAAAACAAAAAAGCAGTAGCTGTTGAAGCGAATAATGCTAACAGTAAATTCAGCAAAGAGACCTATTTGAAATGGTACGAATCAATGTTGCTGATGCGTAAGTTTGAAGAGAAAACAGGACAATTATATATCCAACAAAAAATAAGAGGTTTCTGCCACTTGTATATCGGGCAGGAAGCATTAGTAGCAGGTTCAGAATCAGTGCTACGTCGTGATGACAGAGTAATAACTGCTTATCGTGATCACGCGCATCCAATCGGAAGAGGACTTGAGTGCAAATACATTATGGCGGAGTTAATGGCCAAAATTACCGGTTGTTCAAAAGGTAAAGGTGGTTCCATGCACATCTTTTCAAAAGAGCATAACTTTTTTGGAGGCCACGGGATTGTAGGAGGCCAAATTCCATTGGGTGCAGGTATTGCCTTTGCAGATAAATACAACGGTAATGACAACGTAACACTTTGCTACATGGGTGATGGAGCTGTTCGTCAGGGAGCGCTTCACGAAACATTCAACATGGCGATGTTATGGAAACTGCCTGTGATTTTTATTATTGAAAATAATAGTTACGCGATGGGTACCTCTGTTGAGCGTACTTCGAACGTTCATGAATTATATAAATTAGGTTTAAGCTATGACATGCCTTCTTATCCGGTTGATGGAATGCGTTGTGAAAGCGTACACGAAGCAATAGAGTCAGCAGTTGCCAGAGCAAGAAAGGGTGATGGTCCAACATTACTTGAAATGAAAACGTATCGTTACAAAGGGCACTCCATGAGCGATGCACAAACATACCGCACAAAAGAGGAAGTAGCCGAATACAAATTACAAGATCCAATTGAACGCGTATTGGCAACCATTAAATCAAACAAATGGTTGAGCGATGCAGATATTGAAGTGATTGAGAAACGTGTAGATGATGAAGTGGCTGATTCAGTTAAATTTGCTGAAGAGTCTCCATTCCCTACAGTTGATGAGCTTTACAAGGATGTATACACACAACAGGATTATCCTTTTATCATTGAATAATTTACAAGCGATTAAAAAAATAATAACAATACAATAAGCCATCGTGCGATACCACAAGGCAATATAATTTTATAATTTATGGCTGAGATAGTTAGAATGCCCAAGTTAAGTGACACCATGACGGATGGTGTAGTTGCCAAATGGCATAAAAAAGTAGGTGACAAAGTAAAATCGGGTGAAGTATTAGCAGACATTGAAACGGATAAAGCAACGATGGAGTTTGAGTCGTTTCAAAATGGTGCATTGTTATATATTGGCGTGCCGGAAGGTAAAGGTGCTCCAGTAGATTCAATTCTGGCAATTTTAGGAAAAGAAGGTGAGGATATTTCTGCATTATTAGCTGGAGAAGCAAAGCAATCCACAGAATCTAAAGAAGAAGTTAAACAAGGAAAAAAAGAAGAAGTACAAGCGAAACCAGCAGCAGTTCCTGCCGCTGAGGTTAAAATACCAGATACAGTTCAAATCGTTCGTATGCCTAAATTGAGCGATACCATGACTGAAGGGGTGGTTGCTAAATGGCATAAAAAAGTTGGAGACAAAGTAAAGTCAGGGGAATTATTAGCAGATATACAAACAGACAAAGCTACGATGGAATTTGAATCGTTCCAGGATGGTGTGTTGTTGCATATTGGTGTGGAAGAGGGTAAGGGTGCGCTGGTAGATTCTATACTTGCTATTTTAGGTAAAGGTGGTGAAGATGTTTCTGCGATCATTGCAGCCGACAAAAATAAATCACAAGCAGCTCCTGCAGCAGCAGCAACTCCAAGTGCAAAACAAGAAGCAGCGCCTGCAAAAAAATCAGAAGAAAAATCAGCAGCGCCTGTTGCAAAAGCGAAAGATGATGCAAAAGATAATGGACGTTTACGAATTTCTCCGCTTGCGAAAAAAATTGCTGATGAGAAAGGAATTGATTTACGTGCATTGAAAGGAACCGGTGATCATGGACGAATTGTAAAACGTGACATCGATAAATTTAAAACATCAGGTGCCGGATTACCAGCTGCAGTTTCGGTTGAAAGTTTCACCGAGGAACCTGTATCGCAAATGCGCAAAGCTATTGCAAGAAGATTGGGTGAAAGTAAATTTACGGCACCTCATTTCTATCTGACAATGGAGATTGATATGGATGAGGCGATCAAAACACGTGATGCAATTAACCTTGTTGCCGGCGTAAAAATTTCATTCAATGATTTAGTGATAAAGGCCGTAGCAGCAAGTCTTCGCACAAACCCAAGAATAAACTCTTCCTGCTTAGGTGATAAAATCAGATATAATGACCATATCCATATTGGAGTTGCGGTTGCTGTGGAAGATGGATTATTGGTACCGGTTGTACGATTTGCAGATGGTAAAACATTAACACAAATTGCAACAGAGGTTCGTAATTTAGCTGCAAAAGCAAAAGATAAAAAATTGCAACCGAATGAATGGGAAGGAAATACATTTACTATTTCTAATTTGGGTATGTTTGGTATCGAAGATTTTACGGCAATCATCAATCCTCCTGACTCCTGCATTTTGGCCGTAGGCGGAATTAAGCAAACACCAGTTGTGAAAAACGGACAAGTGGTTCCGGGAAATGTTATGAAAGTAACTTTGTCTTGTGATCACCGTGTAGTGGATGGTGCTACAGGATCCGCGTTCTTGAAAACGTTAAAACAAAACTTAGAAAACCCGGTATTAATGTTGGGTGCTTACTCGATTTAAAATAAATAAATATAATTCAATAAGAATGCTTTACCTGAACGGTAAAGCATTTTTTATTGGTTGTTAATGATCAGGTTTTCACACGTCTTATTTAGAAGCAACTCAGTATCTATAAAGTTTCCGAAAATTTTATGCGAAAGTTCGATGAGCTCTGCGTCTTGAAATAATGAGATAAAAAACGGGTCATCCTTATAATGTTTCCATCTGTCGAATACTTTCATTTCATTTGCCCGGTTTTCGTAAGTTAAATTATCAAAAGAATCGCCCCAGGTATTAGGCCCCCATTTTGCCACTTCAGAAAGCCCCTTGTCACTGGTGGAAAGCTGTAGTTTTTTCGCGAGTTCTTCCCGGTAAGCGGTATCTGTAAACCATTGGTTGTAACTGATAGAGATTTTATTTTCATGAATAAAATTCGTTTCATTCACAAATTCTCTTGCATGAATTTTCCACGCATTTGGGAGCTGCTTTAACGAATCGAGAGAAGGTTGCCATTGTGTTCCTTCTTTGGCCCAGCGGTATTTACTCGCAAAATTATTAAATGGATCTCTCAATATAAGGATGTTAAATTGCATCCTGCTTTTACCTAGCCATTGTTCTCTTTCTGAAAAAAAAGAGGGAACAAAAATATCCCGAGGATTTTTGTCTTCATAATTATAATTCCTTTTTGGAAAAATCTCCTTCTTGTTCTTTCTCAACGTTGAGGTGTTTAATAATACTGTCGGCTTTTGAACAGTTTAAAAGGGATTGAGATTCGGTAAACAGTTATTTAAAAAGGTAGGGTCTTTCGAAGAATTCGCAATTATCCAATTAATGATAGCATGATGTCCGCTTCTTTGCAAAGCAACTACAGCCATTTCAATCTCGTTTATACATACCATTGTTAACTTGAATTTAAATAAGTAGCTAATGCGTATCCAAAAGAGAAACAACCTTGCAATAAGTATCCGCCTGTAGGCGCATCCCAATCAACCATTTCGCCGATAACAAAATGATTTGGCAGTTTCTTTAATTCAAAATGTTCATTGATTTCACTTAAATTTATTCCTCCAACTGTTGATATCGCTTCATCAATAGGAGCCAATCCGGTAATCGTTAATGGCAATCGTTTAATTGTATTTGCTAGAATATTTGTGTCAGTATACTCTTCTTTACTTAAAGTAAGCTTTAATAAAGAGAGCTGCAATTTATTAATGTTAACTTCATTTTCCAATTGTTTGCTCAACGATTTATTCCCTTTGTGTTTTATTTTTTTTAATATCTTCTCTATTTCTAAAGCCGGTTTTAAGTCAATAAAAATGGTTGCATGGCCTTGCAATGTCAGTTCTTTCCTGATTTCCGGGCTTAAACTGTAAATAGCATTACCCTCTAACCCAAATTTTGTAATTACAACCTCGCCTTTTTTACTGAATGAATTACATGAAAGCGAGACATTTTTCAACGATTCACCTTCGGCAAGGTCCAAAAATGATTTCGGCCAATTGATTTGGACGGCACAGTTAGATGCTTGAAAAGGGAGAGTTGCAATGCCTTTTTCATCAAAGTAACGAAGCCAATATCCGTCGGAACCGGTTACTTTCCAGCTAGCCCCACCCAATGCAAAAACAGTGATATCGGGGTTGATCAAAATATCCTGGCGGGTGTTATTTAAAATAAGTTGTTGATCGGATGCCCATCCCTTCCAGGTATGCTGTGTTTTCACGCTAACATTTCGTTGTTTTATTAACTGTAGTATAGCATTTAATACTGCGATAGGCTTTATTCCTTTTTCTGGAAATACACGTTTGCTAGTACCAATATATGTGGGAATGCCAATTTGTTTCAACCATTTCTGAAAGTCAACATTATTAAATTTTTGAATGAGGGGTAAAAAAAATAGAGAGGGTGTGTACCTACCAATTAACATGGACGCGTCTTCCGAATGCGTTAAATTAAATCCGCCATCACCGGCTACTAAAAATTTACGGCCCAACGCAAAGTTGCGCTCATAAATGGTTACATCAAATTTTTTTGTATCTAAACAGGAAGCCAGCATTAATGCAGAGGCACCACCTCCGACGATTGCAATTGATTTTTTCATGAAGACTAAAAATACTTAGAAAAATGGGATGGAATTTACAAATTTTAACATTTTGTTTTTTAATCGCATTAAACCTGCGGAAACGACCACAGTCAGAAAAGAAAAAAAGAAAAACATGAAAAGAATAATTTTAGCATTTGCTGTAATCATGATTACCGCAATTACCATGGTTGGACAGACACAAGCGGCTAAACCTCAAAAGAGCCCTGAGGAACGTACAGAAAAAATTATTGCAAAGATGAAAACGGATCTTTCGCTTTCTGATGATCAAGTTTCAAAGTTGAAACCTTTAATTTTAAAAAGAGAACAACAGAGAAAGGAGATGCATGAAAAAATGGATGATGCAAAGGTTGATGCAAAAAAGGCAATGAAAGATTCGGAAGAAGAATTTAAAAAGATTTTGACACCAGAACAGTATGAAAAATTAAAGCAAATTCGCAAAGAGATGCATGACAAGCACCCTCAAGGGAAACAGGGAGTACAGGAAAATTAAAAAATAAAGGCCGTTCGCAAAAGCAAACGGCCTAATTTTATTCAGCTAATTATGCCTGAGGATTGTTGTTTTTCTTTTGATTGAAATTGGCATTCAATTGAGATTTATTTTTATTCTCTAATGTTTTATTATTTTGTTGTTTTTGATGGAATTTAGCTTGTTCATTTAATTTTTTTTGAGCAGCAGGAACTACTTTACTTCTGAACTGCTTACTTTCATCTTCTTCATTTTCATAATAATCTTTTGTGCTAGTTTCTCCATCTTCATCTTCATCGAATTCCTCATCATCTTCTTCTTCAAATTCAAAATCTTCATATTCATCCTCGAATTTTTCGTAATCAGCTTTATTTACTGGTATATGATGTTCGGATTCACCCGCATTTGTTATTTTTTCAGTTTTAGTTGTTTTCGAAGTTTTGTTTCCTGGGAATGTAGACTTCGTACCAGCATAAGGCTCATTTACTTTTTCAGGAGATTTTTTCGGACTTGTAGGATCAGGATCTTTCCATGGTCCCTTACCCGCATCTTTTCCTGTAGTGATCTTTGTGGTCTTTTGAGCAGCTTTTGATCCATGTGTTTCACTTGAATCGTGCTTTTTTGGATTTTTTCCTGGAGTTTTCATGGCTGTATGGTTTTAGTTCTGGTTTGACCTTTAAAGAATTCCTAAAGTTTTGTGCCATAAATGGAAATGATTTATTTTAGTCGTTAATTGATTTCCTTATTTGGATTTGAAGGCATTTTCGAAGTAAATAAATCCTCAAAATGAGGATTAACCATTCACAATTTCCCCTCCATTTGCATGTAAAACCTGGCCCGTTATATAACTGGATTCATCACTCGCTAAAAACAAATAACAGGGAGCTATTTCAACTGGCTGTCCTGCCCGACCCATAGGAGAATCTGACCCAAATGTTTCAATTTCCCTAGGTTTTAAGCTTGATACAATTAAGGGTGTCCATACAGGACCAGGTGCCACGGCGTTTACTCGTATCTTTTCGTCGATAAGGGAAGCCGCTAATGAGCGTGTAAAAGATACAATGGCTCCTTTCGTGGCGGAGTAATCAATTAAATGAGCGCTACCCCTATAAGCTGTTACACTGGCGGTATTGATAATAGATCCTCCTTTCTGCATATATCGCAAAGCTTCTTTTACAATATAAAACATGGAGAAAACATTAATATTAAACGTTTCCAACAATTGTCTAGAAGTAATGTTTTCAATTCCTTTTTGGGGAATATGCATTCCGGCATTATTGATTAAAATATCCAGACGTTTATATGCTTTAATTGTTTCTTGAACAATGCGTTTGCAGTGTTTTTCCGTATTCAGATTTTGAGGCAATAGCAAGCACCGTGTTCCAAACTCTTTTATAATTTCTTTTGTTTTTTCTGCATCTTTTTTTTCTTTGCTTAGATAACAAATGGCTACGTCCGCTCCATTCTTGGCAAACGTTACGGCTATTGCTCTTCCAATCCCGCTATCACCACCCGTAATAAGCGCCACTTTTCCAATTAATTTTTTACCCGGGTCTGTCACCTCTGAATTAAACTTGGGAGCTTCTTTCATTTTATTTTCAATTCCCGGCTTTTTTTGTTTATTTGCCGGATGAATTTTCTTTTTTGGTTTTCCTTTTTGCATACAAATTATTTTAAAAAAAATACTCCGCTAAATGCGGAGTATTTTGTTGTTGTTAATTTTTAGCACTGTCTCGTAACGCTTTAACAGTATCGTGACCTTGTTGCAATTCACTACGTTGTTTTCTAATTAGTGATAGTACATCTGAAGGTACGTCTTCTGGGTTATCTAAAACATCGTCGTATGTTTTTTTAGCCACATCTTCTCCAAATTCACAAGAAGATAAAACCGCTTTTCTATCATTTGCAGATAAAGCTGATTTAACATCCATCCACGCGCGGTAAAATTTACCTGAAACAGTTGTTTCATCACGTTTAGGTGCTTCTTCGCTAAATGGTATAAGTTTTCTTAAATCAGAACTAAAGTTTTTACTTTGTGTGCTGAATTTTGTAAATAAGGATTTCAAATCAGCATCTTTGGTTTGTTCCGCTGCTTTATTATACCCTTCATAACGATCATTGTTTATAATTACCAATTCACTAAGTGCTTTTGCTTTTTTTTCATCTATCGTTTTCATGATTTAAAATTTTAAGTTGTTTAATTCTGTCATTCATTGCTGAAAACAAATGACTTATTTTTCATGAACAATTCAACTAGTGTTCCTGTATTTTTAATATACTATAATAGCCGTAAATACTGAGTTTTTTAAGTCTCGTAAAAAAAGAAATTCTGTAAATAATTCCAATATTGTGTATATAAAACCTCATTGTTGGAATAATTATTATCACGACGCTTTTCGTTTATTGGCCAAACTTGCTTGCAATGCGGACATCAAGTCATCATTTTTAGTATGTACAACACGCATCTTTTTAGGAGCTGATTTTTTAACTCCCTTCGCTTTGTCCTTTATTGTTTTTAATAGTTTACTTGTGTATGTGTCTTTGTATTGACTGATATCAAATTTTTCAGTTAATTGATCAATAAGTTTTAATGCCATAACTTGTTCTTTACTTTTTGCTTTGGAAACTGGCGGAGCCTTGATGTCTTTTACATCCCTTATCTCTTCTTCAAAGCGAATACGATTGAGTAGTATAACATTATTATACGGTTTTAATATAGCAAGTGCTTCCTTGTTCCGCATTACGAAGGTTGTAACGCCAATCTTTTTTGATGCAGCCAAGGCATCTCTAAGCAGACCGTATGCCTTTTCTCCCGATTTGTCAGGTTCTAAATAATAAGGTTGCTCGTAGTAAATGCTATCAATTTCATCTTCCTTTGCGAAATTTAAAATTTCAATTGTTTTCGTCTTTTTTGCATCTGCATTTTCAAAATCCTCTGGTTCGAGGATTACATATTCGTCGTTAAGTTTATATCCTTTTACAATACTTTTAAAAGGAACTTCTTTACCTGTATTTTCATTCACCCGTTTAAACTTAATATTAGAGTGATCTTTAGGGTCCAACATGTCCAGATCCAGACTGCTTTCTTGAACCGCCGAATATAGCTTTACAGGAATATTTATCAATCCGAAACTGATTGAACCTGTCCAAAGTGAACGTGGCATGGCGAGTTGATTTAAGGGGTTAGATTTTTAATTCGACAAGTTAAGTGCCAGCAGATTATTGCCGGGCAATAGTGAGCAAAATTCAATAACAGTGGTCACTTGCTGTGGAATGTGTTCTACATTCGTTGGTAATATTGGATTTTATTAACACTTACAATTTTAAAATGATGTTGCAGTTATATTACTTAAAATAACAGATTTAAGAATAATTTGAAAGATATTGGCGAGGTGATGGCATTTTTTTAGTGGCAAACGAACCAATAAAATCATTTAATTATGGAAAAAGTAAAATACATGTTCGATTTTTCCGAACAAAAAAAGAAATTTTCTTTGCAAGACCATTGGTTAGTATATAAAAATAAAATTTGTCCAAAATGTGCGGCGCCATTGCAATTACCACAGGAGATAAACGAAATCAAGAATAAAATTATCAGTTTTTTTTGTGGAAACTGTCAATCGCTTTTTAAAAGATAATTAATCAGGAATTTGATTGAAGAATTTTAAGTAATAAGAGTTCATTTTGAGTCCACCCCGTAAGGTTATCATTTTTCTCTATCTTATCGAGCTCCTTTACGTAAGTTGTTAAGGCTTGCTTCTCAAATAAATCAATTATCAACGGATGCACGTAGTATTTTTTACATACGGTTCTGGTATTTCCTAATTTCTTACTGACGTAATCCAGTGCATCATTAATTTTCTTTTTGGTATCTGTGGCTGTTTCACCGGCTCCTGATTTTTTAAAGGCATCTAACGCGTTAAGTGTTCCCGCCCAGGTTCTAAAATCCTTGGCAGTAAATTCCTCTCCAGTTATTTCCTGAATATATCTATTCACCATTCCGGAATCAATCGGATGAGGATTTCCATTTTCATCATAATATTGAAAAAGCTCTTTACCTGGGATATCACGTGATTGTTTGATGATACGTGCCAATTTTGGATTGCTTAACTTAATTTTATGCGATATTCCTTTTTTACCTTTAAAGGAAAATTGAATATTATTCCCTTGTAATTTTACATGTTGATCTTTTAATGTCGTTAAGCCATAGGATCCATTAGCTTTTTCATACTCACTATTTCCTATCCGGATATATGTTCTTTCCATTACGCTTATCGCGGTCGCTAAAATTTTTTCAAGACAAAGTTCTTTTTTTGATAAATCTTTTTCCAACTGTAAACGTAGTATGGGTAATTTTTCTCCGAATAATAATAGTTTACTGAATTTTGTTTGATTTCTTAGATTATTCCATTGCGAATGATAGCGATATTGTTTTCGTTTCCTCACATCCATACCTGTTGCCTGAATATGTCCATTTTCATCCTTACAGATCCAAACCTGCTCCCAAGCTGGCGGAATAACCAACTTGTTTATGCGGTCAATTACGGATGGGTCAGTGACTTTAATTCCTTCAAAAAAATAAACGAACGTTTTCCCTTTTCGGATGCGTTCGATCCCTTTTTCAGTATTTGAAACGTAAATGAGTTTGGCCGCTTTTGCGCACTTCTTAGCATCATTTGCTATTAAGCGCATTTTTTTTATGGGTAATATAAGCGGAGGATTAAGCATATTCTTTTATTTGCTGCGGGCGATGTTTTTTTAAGTTTCTATACGTATTAATAATATCAAGAGCATTTTCCCTTAATGGAAGATTTAAAATTTCATCATACGTAAACCATTCATATTTTAGTAACTCTGATCCATCAATAATTGTTACTTGCAGAGGATCCAGTTCAGCATGATAATAAAAACAAAGTTCTGCAATTAAAATCCCAGGATTATATTTCGAATAGAACATCCCATCCAATTTAATATCATTTCCTGTTTCTTCCTTTGTTTCCCTAACGGCAGCCATTTCAGGAGATTCATCTTTTTTTACTTGTCCTCCTGGAAAAAACCAATGTCCTTTCCAACGTATAGAGGTTTCACAAACGAGGAGGTACTTGTCATTTTTTTCTACTAATGCAAACGAAGTCAGCTTCATAATTATAAGTTTTAGGGATGTTGAGCTAATATTATTACTGTCAAAAGCATGCCATCGGGGTTTTGCTTGAATTCAATGCTTTTGAATAGGCTTATGTGTATTCTGTTCAACAAACTGGGAAATGTGAATTTCAGATTGTTCAAACAATTTCGCATTTTGAAAAAACAGAAATATTTGTGAAACCGCTTACCACAAGTATTTACGGCCGAATTAATTTTTCAGATCGAAAAAATATGTGAGGACGGAAATTTGATTAATTCATTAAACAAATTTTTTTTATAATGGATAATAAACAACTACAGGATGGTAATATTACCTCTGGAAAAAACATTTCCTTCTGGACAAATACGATTAACCCTATTTTTTATGCAAAGTTGACAGAGAATTTAGAAACGGATGTTGTTATTGTAGGTGGTGGAATAGCAGGGGTAACAATCGCATACTGCCTCTTGCAATCTGGCAGAAAAGTAATCCTGGTGGAAGATGGTGCGATAGGAAGCGGGGAAACGGGAAGAACAACGGCTCACTTGGTAAATGCATTAGATGACCGTTATTATGAGTTGGAAGAAATGTATGGTACAGAGAAGATACAAATAATGGCGGAAAGTCATACCGCAGCTATCGATTTGATTGAACGTATTTCAAAAAATGAAAAGATTGATTGTGATTTTGAAAGGGTGCCTGGATATTTGTTTCTACACCCGACCGATTCACACGATTCCCTGCAAAGAGAATACATAGCAGCGAAAAGAGCAGGTGTAGATGTGGAAGAACTGCAGGCGATACCGGATATTCAAGAAAAAATACCTTGCTTAAGATTCAATAATCAAGCACAATTTCATCCATTGAAATATTTAAGAGGATTAAGCAAACAGATTGAAAAAATGGGAGGATTGATTTTTACGGAAACCCGTGCAGAAAAAATCGATCACAAAGGTATTGTAACCAAGGATGGATTTACAGTAACAGCTAAACACGTTGTTGTAGCAACAAATACCCCTGTTAACAATAAGTATGTTATGCATTTGAAGCAATACCCTTATCGTTCTTATGTGGTTGGAGCAAAAGTTAAAAAAGGAAAAATCAGCAAAGCACTCTGGTGGGATACGGGCGATTTCTCTGTCAATGCGGAAATTCCACCTTACCATTATGTTCGGTTGCATCCACTGGATAATGATTATGATCTGTTGATCTGTGGAGGAGAAGATCATCCAACGGGAGTTGCAAAAGAGAAAAGCATATCGGAGGAAGATCGTTATGGGTTATTGGAAAACTGGATGCGAAAAAAGTTTGATGTGGAAGAAATCATTTACCAGTGGTCAGGGCAGGTGCTTGAACCAATGGATTCAATCGCTTACATTGGAAGAAATCCAATGGATAAAGACAATGTTTACATTGTTACCGGTGATTCAGGAAATGGAATGACACATGGAACAATCGCTGGAATGCTTATAACAGATCTAATCAATGGAAGGGAAAACAAATGGGAGAAATTGTATGCACCTTCGCGGTTCAAGATTTTTACGGCACCAACAACGTTCTTTAAAGAAATGGTGGGAGGTTTCTTCAAGTATTTGATGGATAAACCTAAAGACGTCAAATCCATTGAAGTTACTTCTATTCCTCAGGGTGAAGCGAAGATTGTAGAAATCGAAAAGAAAAAAGTCGGAGCATATCGTGACTATGAAGATCAGTTGCACATTGTTGATTCGGAGTGTACACACTTGCAATGTCAATTGAAATGGAACAATGATGAAAAGAGCTGGGATTGCCCTTGTCATGGAAGTCGTTTCTCTTATGAAGGGAAAATACTAAATGGACCTGCGAATAAAGATTTGGATTATCATCTTGAACATAATTTATTTACCTCAATTAATTCTCAACAACATGGAACAGACAAAACTAAAAAACAGCAGATTCATTGATTTTTATAGTGATTCAAGCATTGTGTTTTGGTCACGTAAATTGAAAATTACCCATCAACAGTTAAGTGATGCGGTTTTGAACACAGGAAGTAATTGTATTCAGGAT
>DASRRA010000103.1:0-13360 GCA_035696085.1 Bacteroidia bacterium
AATTGATAAAAGAAATTGCGAATCGGGATATTGAAGTACTCATTACAATGGGAGCAGGAGATATTGATACCATGCTCGCTTCTTTAAAAGATGAATTGATGAAACGAGTGAAGACAACGGCTGATTAAGAGAAATTGGAAAAATTTAAAAAAATAGCGACGTATAGTTTACTTGTTCTTTGTTGCATAGGCCTGGTGTTGAGTTTGGGTTTTGTGAACAAGGAACAGGATGAGTTGCGCTGCAAAAGCTTGGAGATAGATGTAAACCAGGATGGAGATTTGTTTTTCCTGGATAAAATGGACATTGAAAAACTGATTAAAAGCAGAGGTGATTCCATCATCGGTGAACCGAAATCCAAATTAAATATTCCTGATTTGGAACGTGCCTTAAATAGTCATGCAGACATTGCTAATACAGAAGCTTCAGTGACGATAGATGGTCGCGTAAAAGTGAAGATAAGACAACGCAAGCCCATCGTACGGATTTTTAATGAGCATGGAGATAGTTATTACATGGATGATGCCGGAAAGTTAATGCCTTTGTCGGATAAGTATACTGCAAAAGTATTGGTGGCCAATGGAAAAATAAGAGAATCGTATGGAAAATATTACAAACGTACGATGGAAGAAATTACTGCTGATAGCGCAGTAAGAAGCAAAACCATGCTGGATGAAATTTATGCGATGGCCACTTATATTGAAGCAGATGAATTTTGGAAATCGCAGATACAGCAATTATTTGTAAATGCAGATAATGATTTGGAGTTGGTTCCAATGGTAGGAGATCAAAAAATTATTTTTGGTGATACAACTAACATGGATGAGAAATTTAAAAAATTACACGTGTTTTATAGTCAGGGGTTGAATACTACCGGGTGGTGGAATAAATATGCTACCATTAATCTAAAATTTAAGAATCAAATTGTTTGTACTAAAAAAGAATTATAAGAATGGAACCATCAGAAATTGTAGTAGGTTTAGATATTGGAACAACTAAAATTGTAGCCATTGTTGGCCGCAGAAACGAATTTGGGAAGATTGAAATATTGGGAATGGGGAAATCAGAATCGTTTGGTGTGGCGCGTGGCGTCGTTCAAAATATTGACCAAACGGTACAATCTATTCGCACAGCAGTAGCTGAAGCCGAAACAAAATCAGGTGTAGATATAAAAGTAGTAAACGTTGGAATTGCAGGCCAGCATATTAAAAGTCTGCAACATCGTGGAATAAAAACGCGATCCAGTGTAGAAGAAGAAATATCACAAAAAGATATTGATGCATTGATCGATGATATGTTTAAACTGGTGATGCTTCCCGGAGAAGAGATTATTCACGTGTTGCCTCAGGAATACATCATCGATAATGAACAAGGGATAAAGAATCCGATAGGTATGTCTGGTATACGTTTAGAAGCAAACTTTCACATCATCACCGGGCAAATTGCTGCAGCCAGAAATATATACAAATGCGTACACAAAGCAGGTTTGGAAGTTTCTGAATTAACATTGGAACCATTGGCATCAGCAGATGCTGTATTGAGTGATGAAGAAAAGGAAGCGGGTGTTGTATTGGTTGATATCGGTGGAGGAACAACGGATGTGGCCATTTTTCAAGATGGTATTATTCGCCATACAGCCGTTATCCCATTTGGAGGAAATGTAATTACAGAAGATATTAAAGAAGGGTGTACCATTATAAAAAGCCAGGCGGAACTATTAAAGATAAAATTCGGGTCTGCATTAGCGAGTGAAAACCAGGAAAATGAAATTGTGTCTATCCCCGGTTTAAGAGGACGTGCACACAAAGAAATTTCGGTGCGTAATTTATCTGCGATCATCCAGGCGCGTATGGAAGAAATTGTAGAGCATGTATATTATGAAATAAAAAATTCCGGTTACGAGAAAAAATTAATTGCAGGAATCGTGGTAACAGGTGGTGGTGCGCAATTGAAACATGTAACCCAATTAGTAGAATACATTACCGGTATGGATACACGAGTTGGCTATCCGAATGAACATTTGGCAAAAGGAAACGAAGATGTTACGTCACCATTATTTGCAACTTCTGTAGGTCTTGTTATGAAAGGTGTTCAGACGGTTGAGAAGTATAGCCATAAGCCTGTTGAAGAAGCAGCCGTAACAACAATTAAAGGGCATTCAAGAGAAAAATCAACTGGCTTTTTTGATAAAATAAAAAAGTTTTTCGATGAAGATTCTGTACAACAATAACAGAAAAATGGTGTAGAAATTAACAAGGCATGGTTAGTAACTAACAAGGTGTGTGTTAAATATACATTAAAAAAACAAGCAATTTTATACCAGAATGATTAAGATGCCCATAATAGGCAATGATTTAAACGTTTTAAAAACGAAACAAGATGATGAAATTTGATCTACCTCACGATAACTCATCAATTATAAAAGTAATTGGTGTTGGTGGTGGCGGCAGCAACGCTGTTAACCACATGTATAAGCAAGGCATTAAAGGTGTTGACTTTATTGTTTGTAATACGGATCAACAGGCACTTGATATTTCACCTGTTCCATTAAAAATTGTGTTGGGTGTGAGCCTTACCAAAGGACGCGGTGCGGGCTCTTTACCGGAAGTTGGTAAAAACGCGGCGATCGAAAATATTGAAGAGGTAAAAGCGATACTGGCAAATAATACCGAAATGGTATTTATTACAGCTGGTTTGGGTGGCGGTACCGGAACAGGTGCTGCTCCAATTATTGCAAAAGCAGCTAAAGAAATGGGCATACTTACAGTTGGTATTGTGACTATTCCATTTGGATTTGAAGGAAAGAAACGTAAGCTTCAGGCGGATGCGGGATTGGAAGGCTTGAAACAAAGCGTGGACACCTTACTTGTAATTAGCAATGATAAACTACGTGAAATATACGGAAATTTAAAAGTAACAGAAGCATTCGGACATGCAGATGATATTTTAGCAACGGCTGCAAAAGGTATTGCGGATATTATCACCACCACATTACAAATCAATACCGATATCAACGATGTGAAGACGGTAATGAAAGATAGCGGGGTTGCGATCATGGGATCCGCGCAGGCTGAAGGAGAATCAAGAGCCTTGCGTGCTGTAGAGCAGGCAATGGCTTCTCCATTATTGAATGACAGTAACATCAAAGGAGCACGTTATGTATTGGTAAATGTAACCTGTGGAGAAGATGAAATTACCATGGATGAATTGGGTGAAATCACGGATTACATTCAGGATGAAGCGGGAATGACAGCAGAGGTGATCAAAGGATATGGAGTAGATCCATCTTTGGGTGGCAAAGTAAATGTAACCATCATTGCAACAGGATTCAATTCAAAAGCAGATATCGGTATTCAGATCGAGCGTTCACCAGAAAAGAAAGTATTTTCGCTGATGGATGAACCTAAGAAAGTACAACCAACACCGGTTGCATCTAAACCAGTGACTACAGAGAAAGTGGAAGAAATCACTTCTTACATAAAAGAAGAAATTGTAACAAAAGATGAGATTGTACAACCTCCGGTCGATTTCATGGCGGAGACGCCTGCACAGGAACCATTTGTTTACACAAAAGAAGAAACGGTAACAAAAACAGAGCAAACAACATTTGAATTTGAGATCACCAACATGACGAACTCAACTACAAATACGGAAGAGCCATTCTTGATTGCAAATGCAGCTGAAGAAAAAGTAACACCGGAAGCGCAGGATGAAAACACCATCATTTCAAAAGTTCAGACAGATGAGCAGTTGAAAAAAGCGCAGGATCGTGTTGCAAAATTAAAAGAGCTAAGCTTTAAGTTGAAATCACCAAATGGTTTGTCGGAACTAGAAAATGAACCAGCTTATAAAAGAAGAAATATAAATTTAGATGCTACTCCGCATTCATCGGAATCTCAGGTTTCAAGATATACGTTATCTGAAAACGATGAAAAGAAAGTAGAGATCAAGCCCAATAATTCCTTCTTACACGATAACGTAGATTGATTAGCGTAGCATGAAAAGAAAAACCCCTGCCAGTGACAGGGGTTTTTTGTTTGTATTGGAAGCGCAGTATATTTATTTGTTTACGACAAATCGTACTGATTTTTTTGCGCTTCCAGTTAAGTCAGTTATATTTAAAATATACACGCCGGATTTTAGTTCAGCAGCATCAATAGAGTATCTATTTGATCCTCTTGAGTAGTAATAGTTTTGATTGGATGCAACATTTCCGAAATTATCAATAATTTGAACATTCATAGTAGCGTCCATTGGTAAATTCATATCATATACCAATTCATTGTTAGCGATTGGATTTTGTGCTATTTTAATTTCAAGTTCTTCTTTAACACCCATGCATTGTACGGCATCTACGGTAAATGTTCTGGTCATTCCGTCTTTATCTGTTTGTCTTAAACGATAGTAAACTGTTTTATCAGCCGGAGCATTATCATCTGTAAATTGATAATTAATGCGAGTGGTGGAATTTTCTGCACCTTCTACTTTACCAACTGTTTCAAACTCTAACCCATCAGTGCTTCTTTCAATCGTGAAATAATCATTGTTTTCTTCACTTGCAGTCGACCAATTGATTTGTGTTTTAGTTTGTTCCGTGCGTTGTGCATCAAAATGCAATAGTTCTATCGGTAATACACCACCGGCAGCCCCTCCAAACGCAACAAAGTATTGTCTGTAGCCACTACCGTTTACATCACTGCTGCTTCCTACCTGAAAGGAACCTACACCAGAGGCTATGGCTGTGGATTGAATGAGGTTGGCTGCATTTGCAACAGCATTTACATATTGTGAATTGCCTCCCGTTACATTTCCACCTTTTAATATCAGCTCCCCTCCACCGCCGGTATTAAGGGTCATAACAAATTGAGGTTTGAAATTCGTCACTGTAATATCCCTGTTGTCTGTACCATCTCCTATAAATGAATCGATTTCACACTCTCCAGCATTTTCAACAAAACCAATATAATCGTAAACGATCGTGTTTACATTTGTATACGGAGAGCTGGTTTGCACAGGAAAGCCGGTGGCTGATGACCAACTTGGGTTGGACGGTTGTCCCTCTGCGGTCGATACTGACGAACCAGGTCGTGAATCATAGGAATATCCTCCCGCTTCCCCACCCGATACACCACTTCCTGTTTTTGTATTGGTAAAGGAAACCGAACCACCGTAACTGCTCCTAGGGATAACCATCACAAAACTGATATTGGCACTACTCGTAGTAATTGTTCTTGGTGAAGAACCGTTTCCCGTATACGTATTAACTTTTATAGAAGATCCTGCCTGAAAAGCATAAAAATAATAAGTAACACCACTGGTATTAACATCAGCATTTGTACCCAATGTAAAACCATTAGATGTAAATGTTTTGATCGCATCCGTTACCCCCGATGTACTCGTATATTTTTTTGAAGTATTTGCGGGCATCGTAGAAATTTTTACGTACATGGATGTGGCTGCAGCCGATTTAATTAGTACTGCATCCGGCTGAAAAGCCAGACTAGAGATTGTCAAGGCAGACCCGGTTCCAACATAGCTGCCAACCGTCCAGGTTACTGCATTCATATTTGTAAACATGAAACTGAAGCATGTAATTACAACTAATTTGAATTTCGAAATGTGTAAGTTTGTTTCCATGGTTTTGCTCTTTATCGTTTCTAGTTAATTCGCAGATCCAACAAGTTGAGAGAGCCTTAAAAATCCTGCTAACTACGCAGTTACTGCACGTTGTACTGGGGAAATGTTTCCAAGGTTACAGGGATTGTAGGAAATATAGTCGTTCTAAGAAGTAACCATTTTATGATACTCTTTAAAATAAGCCTATTCAAGGATGTAGTAATGTATTTTTTAGATGAATCTGGCGAAATAGGCCTCTAAATTTTTTGGGAAATAAGTCAAAAGGGAAGTCGTTTTTTCGCCTTTAAGAGGCGTAAATATAGTTGGTTGTAAAAAAGCCGGTTAATTCACTTATTTACTAACTACAAATCGTATTGATTTTCCACCTATTCCATCCAGGCTTTTAATTGTTAGGACATATACACCTGATTGAAGATTGCCTGCATCTAGCGAATAACGGTTGGTTCCACGCGAATAATAATACGTTTCCGTGTTCAGGATGTTTCCCAAATTATCAGTCACCTGTACCTTCATCGTCGCGTTTTCAGGCAGGTTCAAATCATACACAATTTCATTGTCTGCTATGGGATTCTGTACAATCTTCGCATCAAATGTATTTTTAGCATTGCCCGAAACGGCTGTAACGGTAAATGTTTTAAACACACCATCGTTATCCGTTTGTTTTAAACGATAATACAATGTTTTATCAGTGGGTGTATTTTCATCTGTAAACTGGTAATTAATTCGTTCTATTGAATTCCCTGCACCCTCCACTTTTCCAACAGGTTCGAAGCTTACACCATCTTCGCTTCTTTCAATTGTAAAATAATCATTGTTCTCTTCACTGGCTGTGGACCAGTTTATTTGCACTTCATTTTCATGTGTACGTTGTGCATAAAAATGCAACAATTCAATCGGCAATATTCCACCTGCAGCTCCTCCCAGGGCGAGGTAACTGTAGAAATTAATATTCGCATCCATACCTGTGCCCACCGTGAAACCGGTGGCAGTAAATGATTGAATCATATTGGAAGCATTGCTGATGGCACGCATGTATTGGCTGGCATCGCCTGACAATACTGAATTTCGGATTACCGTGGTAGGAGGACCATTCGCGATGATCATCATTTTGGGTTTAAATCCAATGTTTATACTTCGGTTATCTGTATTATTACCTGTGTACATCCCTACATCCACCTCGTTTGCTTTTTCTACAAAGCCAAAATAGTGATAGGTTGGGCCGGAGTTATTGTTGTATGCATAGTTGTTTACCACTCCTTTGTATACCAGAAAACCTGTGGTGGGAGAGGCATTGGGCGCAGGATCTGCCCATTTGGAATTGTAATTGGCATTATCTTCATCATAAATATGACCGTTTCCGGTTGAACTGGTGATCCAGGACATACTTCCTCCATACGTACTACTCGGGATAATGATGACCCATTTCGTATTCACACTACCGGTACTGGCAATGGTACGGGTTGCCGCATCGTTTCCGGTATAAGTCCCCACCACCATCGTGGAAGATATTTTAAAGGCAGTGAAATAATAGGTTATAGAACTGGTATTCACGCCGGCATTGGCGCCCACAGAGAAACCATTCGCATCAAATGACGTGATGGCATTGGTCACAAAATTCCCTGTACTTTGGAAGGCACGCGATTCGTTAGCTGCCATCGTTGAAATTTTAACGAAAGATGAAACAGCGTTTGTACCTTTTATAATTATGGCATCGGGTTTAAAGGAAAGGCCTGTAATGGATTGGGAAGTACCATTACCAACGTAGCTGCCTACAATCCATGTGGTTTGAGCATTTACAGTAATTGTAATGAAAATAGAAAAGCAAACAAGAATTGCCTTTAATTGTAATGAAAACTTCATGAGTACCAACTTCTTTATTCTTCATCAACTCACAGGATAGAGACGCAGATGGGATTTATAGAAATATGCCTTTTTTACGTACCTTTAACGGGAAGGTTACATAAATGATTACTAACATAAAATACGATAAACGATGCAATTCGGAAAAGTAGAAACGGTAGAAGGTATTGATTTGTCGCTACCTGCGGATCATCCGGATACCGCTAAAGTACTAAGCTTAAAACCAGCTTCTAAGCTGAAGATAGCAGTTGGTTGCGCCAAATGGAACAAAACAGATTTGAAAAACTTTTACCCAAAAGGAGTAAAAGACGAGTTGATTTATTACTCATCTCAATTCAATAGTATTGAGCTCAATGCCACATTTTACCAAGCTTATGGCCCTGATCAGTTTGAAAAATGGTATGAAAAAACACCCAAGGATTTTCAGTTTTTTCCAAAAATTCCGCAAACCATTAGTCATTTAAAACGCCTAAATGATGTAAGATTATTAGCAGAAGAGTTCTGCAATTCGGCGGCTCACCTGCAAGAAAAGCTGGGGATGATTTTTCTGCAATTGCATGATAATTTTAAACCAAAAGATTTTGACAGGCTGGAGAAGTTTGTAAAAGAGTTTCCGAAAGGAATGCCCTTAGCAGTAGAACTTAGAAATACAGAATGGGTAACAAATAAAACAGAAGCAGATCGTGTAAGTGAATTATTTAAAAAATATAAAGTAACCAATATCATTGTGGATACAGCTGGAAGGCGTGATCTGATTCACATGCGTCTAACTACACCGGTCGCTTTTGTGCGCTACGTAGGTGCAAATCATCCCAGCGATTATACGCGTTTGGACCCCTGGATAAAACGTATTGTTAAATGGCAGAAAGCAGGCTTAAAAGAATTGTATTTTTTTATCCATCAAAATCATGAGGTGGAATCACCACTTATATCAGCCTATTTCATCAAGGAACTCAATGCAGCATTAAAAACAAATTTGCACATACCTGATAAACCAGCGCCTGCAGCGGTTAAAAAGGCGCCTGCAAAAAAACAGGCAAAATTGTTTTAAGATTTATCGGCAATACTGTTTTAAGAGTTCAGAAACTTCGGATCCGTAACGGCCTTCAAAGCCATAATTTAATGCATACCCCAGCGCTGTACATGCTTCCTTCATGTTCCCCTGAGCAATATACACCAGTGCCAGGTTGCGGTATGCGTAGGAATTACTGGGGTAAAGGTTGATGGAATGATAAACATCACGCAAGGCACTTTGATAATCTCCTATTTTATAATACACATACCCACGATTGTTGTATCCAAGGGCATCCCTGCAATCTAATTGCAGCGCCTTATTAAAATTCGCAACAGCTAAATCAAAACTGTCGAGTTTCGAGTAAATGAACCCGAGGTTTCCGTAGGCTCCTGCAAAAGTTGAATCCAGTCTGATGATTCGTTTTAAGTTACGGATTGATTTTTCAATCATATTTAATTCAGCATAACAGGTAGCAACATTATTTAAGGCACCTAAGTTATTGGGATCAAATAGCAGTGCCGTTTCAAAATCATGGATCGCACCTTCAAAATCCCGCATGCCCGTTTTAGCAGCACCTCTGTTGGAAATGAAATAATTTTTTAGGGTATCCGTCTCAGCATATTCAATCGCTTTGTCGTACATCAGGATGGATGAATCACTCATTCCTCCCGAATCATAATAAGTACCCAAACGATTATAGAGCTGGGATTTTCGTTCATTCTTGATGAGTCCTTCTTTCAATGTTTTTATGGACTCAAGTGGTCCGGTTAATTGAAATTGAATATCTGATTTTGAAATATAATACCATTCATTTTTATCGTCAAGCGCAAGTGCTTTGTCAATAAGTTCCAACGCGTATTTATAATCCTTTTGCTCCAATTTTTTTAGAGCCAATTCTTCAAATTCATCAGCCGTTTGTGCCAACGAAAGTGAGATGCCCACCAATAAAAATAAACCTGAGAGGAGGATTCTCATGAATTCTAAAGATTTCTAATGAAGTAAATTGGGTGGGGGATGCAAAATTTATCTGGTCATGTTACGCGGATAGAAGTTGTAAAGTTCGTCAATCTGACCGTTAACGTTATTTTTTTTTGAATAAAAAATATTAAACCCATCATGTTTGCTATTGTATCTGTAACGCCATTCACTGCTCATTTTTTGTTGTTGATTGCTTAAGCTGATTTCGCTGAAGTGGCTGTATTTTAAGTCCTTACATGGATTTTGTTCGCTAAAAAAGGGTAACTAAAAATGAAGCCACTGCGTTACGGTTATCACAAGACGGCTCTCAATGGTTAGGAAGAAACTATTACATATACTACTTGCAATACTATCTTTTACTTTAAACGGGTATGCGCTAAACTGGATTCAAGGATCTTACACCGGCAATGCAACAGATAATCGCGCCATTAGTGGTTTGGGTATGAATCCGGATGTTGTCATTATTAAAGGAGCAGGTGCAACACCAGCAGTCATAAAAATGTCTTCCATGAGTGGCACTAACTCCAAAACGATGGATATCGCGGGCTCATTTGCCACAACTTCCATCAAAAGCCTTGGCACTAATTCATTTACTTTAGGTACGCATGCAAATGTCAATTCAAGCGGTGTTGTTTATTATTTTATTGCTTTTGATGCAGGGACGGATTTAGTGGTCTCTTCATATACAGGAGATGGTAATATTAGTCAGACTGTAACAGGTCCTGGTTTTGCTTCGGAAATGGTCATCATTCTTTCCGATAACGCAACGGCAGCGGCTTCACCGAGCTATATTACCTCCGGCATGCCTTCCGGTAAATGCGCCCGGTTCGGGAATATGGGATTATGGGGCTTTAGTATTACTGCTTTAACCGCAACCGGGTTTACTGTAGGATCAAATAACAATGCATCAGGGGAAACGTATTATTATGCTGCTTTTAAATCAAGTTCTACAATTGTTACGGGGACTTATTCGGGTTCAGCTTCGGATAAAACAGTAACTACAACTGGAATAACACCTCGTTTTGTAATGGAGGTGAATGAAAGTGCCGTTGCAAGCGCGCGTCCTTGTATAAAATTGGGTTCAATGCCAACAACAACTTCTGCTTTTTATAGTGCAAGCGCTGTGACAACATCTGATATTATTGCTATTAATTCGGGCAGCTTCACTGTTAAAGGTGGAAGTGAAAATGCAAACAATACAACTTATACAAATTATTATGTAGCTTTTGGTGCAGGCGGACAGTTGCCTATCGAGCTCCTGAATTTTGATGTTGCTTGTGAAAATGGCGCTTCAAAAATCAGTTGGACCACCGCATCGGAAAATAACAACGATTACTTTTCTATTGAACGAAGTGAAGATGGTGCAAACTTCGAAGTGATTGGAAAGGTTACGGGTGCAGGGAATTCAACAAGCCGAATCAATTATCAATTTTTCGATCAACATGCACCGACAGGCAAAACATCCTACTATCGTTTAAAGCAAACCGACTACGATGCGAAGTATGAATATTTTGATGTGAAATCATTAGCAAGTTGTAGTATAATTTCACAGCTCGATGTGAATCTATATCCCAATCCTGCTTCCGATGAGCTGAGCTATCAATTTGATTTGGAAAATGAAAAAAGCCTAATGGTTGAAATCATTAGTACATTAGGTAGAGTGGTGTACACCAAAGAACTGCAAGCAGAAAAAGGAGGTCATTTATTACATATTGATTTATCTGATTTGGAAAAAGGAATGTATGTTTTCAAGATGTCGGATGGAAAAAATCAAGTGACAAAACGAATCACGAAACAATAATCTACATCAGCGTTTTGTAGGAATTAATTCAAAACGGGATTTGAATTTTAAAATTTGTTTTTCAAATAATTCCCAGCTAATTACAGATAGTAGTAAGGTAGATCCCAAATATAGTATAAGAAATAAGCACAAGCCGATTTTATCTCCCCCATAGCGTGCAACAATGTTATCCATGATAATTCCTAAAATGATGTTGTGATAAATATATACGCCAAATGAAATCTTACCGATGTAATGCAGCAGCCCTTTCTTTTTAAAATGGATAAGCTTGTTATCGTTAAACAAAAAATTCAACATTAAAAAACCTGAAGCTATACAGTATAGATATTCTTTTATTGTTACAGCGAAAAAAGAATTAAAGCTGTAAACGTAGTCGACGCAAAAACAAGCAACAATAACAAGGAGCAATAGAATACGAATGGGTTTTGAAACGTTTAATTTTATTGGCGTTTTAAAGTGTATATAAGCAGCAATGGCTCCCAAAACGATAATATCAATCCGCGATAAGGTGTTCAAATAGATGGCGAGTGAAGCAAGGTCAGGACAATAAATAAAATAATAAAGCCTTGTCGACAGACTGATTCCAATAACAGCAGCAAATATAAACTTCAGATTTTTTATACTAAAAAAAGCAAGTATAAAAGGCCATACGATATAAAAATGTTCTTCCACACAAATGGACCACAAATGTAAAAATGGAAACATCCATTGTTTGGTTTGTATGATATCAAAATTTCCAAGAAAAAAATAATACATCAAATAATTAGGAGCGGGAATAGGGTTCATCCAATGAAGCCGGATCGAGTTCAGAAAAAGAATTAAAAGGGGAGCCGTAATTATAATCAGGTAGTAAAGCGGCCAAATGCGAAGGGATCTTCAGATGATAAATTTCTTAATAGCAATTTTTCCAAATTTTTCTTTTTCCTTTAATAATAAGTAGGTAATTAAAAAGCCACTGATCAAAAAGAACAGGTCTACCCCAAATCGAAGATTTCCAATGAAGCGACTTACGAGTTCACCAATAAAATTAGGAGCATGAATATTCTTTTCATCCTGAAGTAAATAAGGGAATCCGGCCCAGCCAATCCAGCTTTCATAACCATGAGAAATAACAACGCACAATACCGAAAGAAAACGCAATACATCCAAATCCTTAAAATAGACAAGGTCTTTGTTTGTGCTTGTGGAATCAGTAGTTGCGGTTGCTGAATCAGACATAGTTAGTTCATAAAAAAAGCCCCGAAATAATCGGGGCCTTTTTCAAATTTAGTTTTTTTTATTCTTTTACATTTGCCATATAAAACTCTCGGTTCATACGTGCAATGTTTTCCAATGTAATTCCTTTTGGACATTCAACTTCACAAGCTCCTGTATTTGTACAGTTACCAAAGCCTTCTTCATCCATTTGGTTGACCATATTTTTTGCACGTGCAACACGTTCCACTTGTCCCTGTGGTAAAAGTGCCAACTGAGAAATTTTTGCAGACACAAATAGCATAGCTGATGAGTTTTTGCAAGTAGCTACACACGCGCCACATCCAATACAAGCAGCGGCATTAAAGGCAGCATCTGCATCTGGTTTTGGAATAGGTATGTTATTCGCATCCTGTGCATTTCCGGTATTTACAGAAATGAAACCACCTTTTGAAATAATACGGTCAAATGCAGAACGATCCACTGTAAGATCCTTAATAACCGGGAACGCTGCCGCTCTCCATGGTTCTACAACAATGGTATCTCCATTTTTAAATGAACGCATGTGTAACTGACAAGTAGTAACACCTCTCAATGGGCCGTGTGGCTGACCATTGATGAACATGCTGCACATACCACAAATCCCTTCGCGGCAATCGTGATCAAAAGCAATTGGATCTTCTCCTTTTGTAATCAGCTGTTCATTTAGTACATCAAACATTTCAAGAAATGACATATCCGGAGAAATGTCACTTACCTGGTATGTAGTCAATTTCCCTGCAGCTTTCGCACTTTTCTGACGCCAGATTTTCAGCGTTAAATTCATGTTTCCGTGACTCATAATATTCTGTTATTTATAGCTTCTTGCAGCAATTTTA
>DASRRA010000104.1:0-4766 GCA_035696085.1 Bacteroidia bacterium
GATTATTTAGTTTTAATGCTCAACTGTTTTTTATACGCTGGTAAAACTTCCAGGAACTTTGCAATGGTTTCCTTTAGCGGAAGGCTGCTCATTCCGCCTGCAGCATTCATGTGCCCTCCTCCATTGAAATGATCTCTTGCAAATTTATTTACATCAAATTTCCCTTTTGATCGAAATGATATTTTGATGATGCCATCACGCTCCACAAAAAAGGCTGAAAACTGCACTGTTTTAATAGAAAGCGGATAATTAACAACGCCCTCGGTATCTCCTTTTTTATAATTGAAATGTTCCAGGTCTTGCTGACTCAACGAAAAATAAGCGGCACCAAACTCATCCAATACGTGCAGTTTTTCTCCCAGGCAATATCCCAGTAATTTTAAGCGACTCTTGGTATTGTTATCGTAAACCCAGTTATGTATGGAACCATTCTGTGCACCGGCCTCAATCAGCTCCGCCACGATGCGATGTGTTTTTGCTGTTGTGGATGGATAGCGAAAGGAACCGGTATCTGTCATAATACCTGTGTACAAGCAATTGGCGATCTCTTTGGTAAGTTTCTTTTTATCACCCATTAGCTGAATGAAATCATAAATCAATTCGCAGGTAGAGCAAGCTTTTACGGTATGCAACATAAAGTCAGCAAAATCTTCCGGTTGTAAATGATGGTCGATGATCATTTTAAGGGCGGTTGACTTAGCCACTTCTTTTCCTAATAAATCAATACGTTTCAGGGAATTAAAATCCAGACAGAAAATAAAATCAGCTTTTACGACTTTCGTCGCTGCAGACTTCGCGTTCACAGAAAAGTTAATTACCTTTTTATTTCCTGGCAACCAATTCAGAAAGTCCGGGTAATCATTGGGTGTGATTACTTGTACCTTGTGTTTCTTTTGAATCAGGTAATTGTATAACCCCAGTGAAGAGCCCATTGCATCCCCATCGGGCGACCAATGTGTAACAATCACAATATTTTTAGGTTTACTTAAAAATGCTTTTACTTTTTTTATCGCTGCTGGAGTCACGTGTATGGTTTTAGTATGCAAAAATACGGTATTTCAAGGATCATTTTTAACATAGTTATAAACCAAAATAAACAGTTTCCCACATTACGATCTATGAATAATTTTTATACTTTTGCAGCGGATTTCTGAAAAATCAGAGTCTTTAAGTGAGAACATTAAACATTACATTTAACTATATTTAAAAGAAATGGCAACTAACAGAACATTCACGATGATTAAACCAGACGCTGTAGCGAATGGATATATAGGTGGTATTTTAAAAATGATTAATGACGCAGGATTTCGCATCGTTGCAATGAAATACACAAAATTGTCGGCAGAAGCAGCAGGTAAATTCTATGAAGTTCACAAAGAGCGTCCGTTTTATGGAGAGCTTGTTCAATATATGTCGTCTGGTCCGATCGTAGCGGCCATTTTAGAAAAACAAAATGCAGTTGCTGATTTCAGAACATTGATTGGTGCAACAGATCCGACAAAAGCAGCAGAAGGTACGATTCGTAAAATATATGCTAAATCCATTGCAGCAAATGCAGTACATGGATCTGACAGTGATGAAAATGCAGCTATTGAAGGCGATTTTTATTTCTCTGGACTGGAGCGTTTTTAAATAAACATTCCTGACTTTAGCATACACCTGATTTTGGCATGGAATTCTTAGTTTCTTTCGCTAAAATAACTATTGTTTAATTCTTAAAACTCAATTAAAGCAATGCGTTGGCTCGGTGGAAGATCAAGTAATAATGTAGAAGACCGTCGTGGTAAAAGTGGTGGTATTGCCATTGGTGGCGGTATCGGTACGGTTGTAATTGTAATTATTCTCAGTTTAATTACCGGGAAAAATCCAATGGACTACCTCAATTCCGATGCTGCAAACCAGCAGCAAACTGAATATACACCTTCTCCAGAAGAAGAACAAGATGCAAAATTTGTTTCTGTTGTTTTAGCAGAAACCGAAGACGTGTGGAAAAAACTCTTTGATGAACAACTACACAAAGAATATATCGACCCTAAGCTGGTTCTCTTCACCGGCAGTAATCAATCAGGATGCGGATTTGCAAGCGCTGCAACAGGTCCGTTCTATTGTCCTTCCGATAGCCGTGTTTACATTGATTTGAGTTTTTATGATGAACTAAAGGATAAATTTAAAGCTCCTGGCGATTTTGCCATGGCTTATGTTATTGCGCATGAAGTTGGACATCATGTGCAACATTTGTTACACATTTCGGATCGTGTGCATGAACAACAAAATCAATTGGATGAAAAAGGTGCGAACGACTTGTCTGTAAGGCTTGAACTTCAGGCAGATTATTTTGCAGGTGTTTGGGCACATTATATTCAACGTAAAAACATTTTGGAAGAAGGAGATGTAGAAGAAGCTTTGAATGCGGCGAATGCTATTGGTGACGATCGTTTGCAAAAACAAGCTCAAGGTTATGTGGTGCCCGATGCATTTACACATGGCACTTCTGAACAACGCATGCGCTGGTTTAAAAAAGGATTCGACAGTGGCTTGATTAAAGACGGAGACACGTTTAATTCACCAAATTTATAGAGCAAGAAATAGCGCAAGAGCAAGTAAGAACAAGAATGAAATAAAAAAATCCCTACTTCAGGTGAAGTAGGGATTTTATTTTTTTTAGTTAACGATCGTTATAGTCCGTCTAATAACGTTGTCAATTCAACATCTGTCGTTTGTTTCATTTCTACATCAATTGTAGCAGATGAAGTTAACTTTCTCGCATCATAAAAGGAGAATAAAGTACTTCCCTGCATACCAATTCCTACTATTTTAATATCTGATCCAATTGGTATATTATCAGAAACGGTGTTATATACCTCCATCACTGTTTTTGTTTTTGGTATATAAATGAAAAAGCGGATGTTGGTTAACTCATCAACCGTGGACGAAAACGATACAGTAGCGGAGCTGGAGGAATCAGCATATTGATCACAATTGATCCAACCAAATTTTTGTGTATACCCCTCATAACCATAAACTGTTTTTGTCATCGCTCCTGTTGGTTGATCCGTCCAATCCGGATGTCCCGCACCATTTGTAAAACCATAGAAAATATTCATTCCCATAACCGGTGCGGGATTTTTGAACTCTATTTTCATTCCGCAGGTTCCACCTGGTTTGAATGTCAATTCTTTGTTGTCTTTAAATGCACGCAACCTGATCTCGCCACCTGTTTGCAAAATCTTTCCGGAAGCAACTGTTGGCATGCGGTAGTAAATCATGTCTTTGGGTTTATACAATTCTACCAATTTCAAAACATAAGGGTAGTAAACTTTATGTGTATCGTTTACATACATTAAACAAGTATGTGGATCCGTTCCCCATAATTTTGTTCCCTGATTACCCATTGCTGGACCAGTGCCGCCGCTATCAATTGGAATCGTTTGTTCTTCTGGTTCTTTACTATCCAAGTACGAATCCGGAGAATCATATGCATTCAATGAATTATCCTTTATCCTGTCTTTTTTACATCCAACATAAAACATGGAAAATACCATAATCAAGATGATGGAAATTTTAGAAACGGTGCTTACCTTCTTCATAATTGTTTGATATTAGTTTATAATTTACTCGAAAAACGATTTACTATTTATACTTGACGTAAAAAATACATCAATAAGCTGCACAACGATCTGCTGTTGGTTTACCACTGCATCCAAAAATGTAGAGAAACCCTAATCTTAAATGTGTTTCCTTAAAATTAAAATTATAACGATATTCTAAAAAAGGGCGTAAACATCTGTTATTCGAAATGCCAATACCTACTTCCCCATTCCAGTTATTCGGCTTCGCTCCTTTCATTGGCGAGCGCTCATAACTGATCCAATTGTTATAAGCTCCATGTGCCAATGCATAAATACTCAGTTTTTCTTTTTGGATTACTTTGTATTCCAATGACAATCCCAGGTAATATTCTTCAACTTTATTAAAAGGAAAGTAATAGGATGCCTGAGGGACAAAACTCAACCGGTTATTCGGAAAAATATTTGCACGTACACCAGCGCCAAAACTTTCTGTTTGAAAATTATACATCACATCAGCACCAACACCTACATTTTGAGCTTTCGCTTTTATCGAACCCGCAATAAAAACTATTGCAACAATCAACCTTGTTAAATTCACCATATCTTCAAAATTATGAAAATTCAAGAAGTTTTCTGGTGGTTAAACGACAAAATTATAAACATAGTATATAACGTTTTTTTTCCCTTCCCTTTTGCCCATTGACAACCAAGTCATTAAATACCCCTACCCGTCTTCCAAAATAATTTTATCCAATATCTCGAAAATCTTTACCATGGCCAGGGTATCCATCTTGCAATAAGCCAGCAATTGCTCGCGGATGTCTATAATTTTAAACAAATCGGTTTCTGTTTGCAACTGCTCAAAAGCAGTCATAGCTACACTTCCACTTGAAATCATCAGGTCAGCATATGATAATTCCGGTACAAGGGCCGGCAATACATTTTTAATAGACACGGAGTTTTTCATGGCCGGATGATAAAAATAGCGTTCTGCAAAAGGCTGTACTAAATCTACAATGCGCGAAAGGCGCAAATCAATTTCCGGAGCATATTCCGGAAAATCTTTTTTCAAACCACCGAGGATATTCCTCTCCATCAGCGCATCATACACCAGAATCGTTTGAGCGTTTTCCGTATCCCTTAACAATTGTTGTAGAAAAACCTTACGTGGATCGATTCCCTGTTCGGCCAGAAATT
>DASRRA010000105.1:0-11037 GCA_035696085.1 Bacteroidia bacterium
CTACGAGCTATTGAATAAATGTTTTGTTGTAGCGAAGAAAAGAAAAGCGACGAAGCCTTCCAAAAGTTCTAAAGAAAAAAGATTGAGTTCTAAGAAAAGGGATTCAGAAATAAAAAAATCAAGGAGAAAGGATTGGTAATAACCCAAAAAAGATGAGTAATAATCCAATGATCATTAATAGTATTTTTTTCAATTCCTTGATCCTTTAGGCTCTTCTCCAAGCATTTTTACAAAAACATTCCACAGCACTTCATTGGGTGGTGGTGCTGTAATCACAACAGGTTCCTTTTTTACAGGATGAATAAATTCTACTTTGCGGGCATGCAAATGAATGGATGCATCTTTATTACTTCTGTCAAATCCGTATTTTAAATCCCCTTTTATGGGCGAGCCCATCGCCGAAAGCTGAACACGAATCTGGTGATGTCTTCCGGTTAAAGGTCGAATTTCTAGCAAGCTAAAATTATCGGATTGCGCAATCAACTCGTACTCTAATTCAGATCGCAGAGCGCCTTGCGTTTCTTTTTCAAACGCTTTGGACATATTTTTTGCTTCATTCTTTTTTAAATAATGAATGAGCTTTCCGCTTTTATGCGGAGGTTTATTTTTTACAACAGCCCAGTATGTTTTTTGGATTTCTTTTGTCTGGAACATTTGGTTAAGCCTAGCCAATGCCTTACTTGTTTTTGCAAATAAAACAATACCACTAACCGGCCGGTCGATGCGGTGTACTGTACCAACAAACACTTCTCCTGGTTTGTTGTATTTTTCTTTAAGGTATTTTTTTACGAAATCACTCAAAGGTGTATCGCCCGTTTTATCGCCTTGAACAATATCGGATGGACGTTTGTTGATGGCAATGATATGATTATCTTCGTATAGTACTTCCAGCTGCATTAATATTGTTCATTTGCATTTGGAAAATCTTTCGATTTCACATCTTTTATATAATTTCCTACGGCTCCTTTGATATCGTTGTATAAATTTAAATACCGTCTTAAAAAGCGGGGACTAAATTCGTAAGTAAGTCCTACCATATCATGAAATACAAGTACCTGTCCGTCTACACCTCCACCAGCGCCAATACCAATTACCGGGATGCTCAGATTCTTTGCAACTTGTTCTGCGAGTTTAGCCGGAATTTTTTCAAGCACAAGTGCAAAACATCCGGACTCTTCCAGTATTTGTGCATCTTCAATCAGTCGGTGTGCTTCCTCTTCTTCCCGTGCCCGAACCGTGTAGGTTCCAAATTTATAAATACTTTGAGGGGTAAGGCCCAAATGTCCCATCACCGGGATACCTGCTGTTAAAATACGTTCAACAGAATCTTTTACTTCTCTTCCACCTTCCAGCTTTACAGCATGGGCGCCGCTCTCTTTCATTATTTTAATGGATGAGTACAGTGCCTCTTTTGAGTTCCCTTGGTAGGATCCAAAAGGAAGATCGACTACGACCAGAGCCCTGTTCACCCCGCGAACAACGGAGGACGCATGATAGATCATTTGATCCAGGGTGATTGGTAATGTGGTTTCATGTCCTGCCATGACATTGGATGCTGAATCACCTACCAGGATCACATCAATACCAGCATCATCTACAATCTTTGCCATGGTATAGTCGTAGGCTGTTAGCATAGATATTTTTTCTCCACCGCGTTTCATTTCCTGCAACACGTTTGTGGTTACTTTTTTAACTTCTTTGTGTATCGACATTTTTCGCTGGATTGTATGTACAAATTTAACAATAACCCGACAGGTTTTTCAAACCTGTTGGGTTTAATTAATCCAAATTAATTGATATTTTTGTAGTCCAAACTTGTTAGCTCATTAAAATCAAGATATTGTGAAAAAACATTATTCATTATTATTCATTATTTGTTGTTTGCTGTTTTCTGCTTGTAGTACCGATCTTGATGTTACAGGTAATTATAAAGAGACAATGGTGGTATACGGCCTGCTTGATCAAACGCAGAAAACACAATATATACGGGTAAACAAAGCCTTTTTAGGAGAAGGGAATGCCTTGGTATTTGCAAAAGAAAAAGATTCTACCCAATTTGTAAACTCCTTAGATGTGCGCTTGAAGCGTCTTTCAGATGGAAAGGAATTTATTTTGAAGCCTGATAATACCATTTCGAAGGAGGACGGTCTTTTTTATTCAGGCGTTCAAACAAATGCCATTTATTCTTTCCCATCAACAGGAGCTGATCTGCCAGCAAATAGTAAGTACCTGCTAACCGTTACCAATACCAGCAATGGTACAAAGGCAACTGCAACAACCTCATTGATCAGTAATTTTGATATTATAAATCCGGCTAATGGTACTTCTTTTCTTCTTACACCAAAGAATGAGGCTTCACGCTTATATGTTGATTGGAGTTCAAACAGGACGGCAAGAATGTATCAACTTATCGTTCGCCTGAATTATAAAGATTTTAGATCTGTAAACGGCGTAAAAGATTCTGTTGACAGAACCATCGACTGGCCATTCCCATCACACATCACAACAGGTGAGGATGGGGAAAAAATGACAAATGATTTTAGCCGGGCGGAATTGCTGCAATATATCGGAAGTAATCTGAAAAACTACCCTGAATTGGAGTACCGGAAGGCTATAAATATGAACTTAATTATTGTTGCAGGAGGGGAAGAGCTCACTACCTTTATTGAGGTAAACAAACCATCCAACAGTGTTGTGCAGGAAAAGCCCATTTATACTAATATCCAGGAGGGATATGGTGTCTTCTCCAGTCGCTATTACAAACCCGCACTTTCATTGTCTCTTTATTCGTTGAGCAACCCAACTAAAGAGTTAGACTCCTTAACCTGCGGTAGATTCACGCATACGCTGAAATTTTTGAACGCAGATGGCACAGTTCCACCTTGTTTTTAATACAATTTCTGTCGCTTTGTCATAATTCTCTATACCCATTTTCATTTTGTGCCATAATTTCGGCTAAAACCCGGTGGCATAATGATTGAAAAAGGCCTTTTAGAAAATTAAATTAACTAAAAAATATAAAATTATGAGTAAAATAATTGGTATCGATCTAGGAACAACCAACTCTTGTGTATCCGTAATGGAGGGCAATGAACCGGTTGTTATTCCAAATAGTGAAGGTAAACGCACAACTCCGTCGATTGTAGCGTTTGTGGAAAATGGCGAGCGTAAAGTAGGTGATCCTGCCAAACGTCAAGCTATTACCAATCCAGCAAAAACGATCTACTCCATTAAACGTTTTATGGGTCATACATTTGACGAAGTTTCAAAAGAAATTGCGCGCGTACCTTATAAAGTTGTTAAAGGTGATAATAATACTCCCCGTGTTCAAATAGATGACAGAAAGTATACTCCACAAGAGATTTCAGCTATCATTCTTCAAAAAATGAAAAAAACTGCTGAAGATTATCTTGGGCATGAAGTGTCAGAAGCCGTTATTACGGTGCCTGCATACTTTAATGATGCACAACGTCAGGCTACAAAAGAAGCCGGAGAAATTGCAGGTTTAAAAGTAAAACGTATCATCAACGAGCCTACAGCTGCAGCATTAGCATATGGCTTGGATAAGAGGGGTAAAGAAATGAAAATCGTGGTTTTTGACTGCGGTGGTGGTACACACGACGTTTCTGTACTTGAGCTAGGTGATGGTGTATTTGAAGTAAAATCTACTGATGGTGATACACACTTAGGTGGTGATGACTTCGATCAAAAAATCATCGACTGGTTGGTTGCTGAATTTAAATCTGAAAATGGTGGTTTAGATCTTTCAAAAGATCCAATGGCTTTGCAACGTTTAAAGGAAGCCGCTGAAAAAGCGAAGATTGAATTATCAAGCACAGCTTCTACGGAAATCAACTTACCGTATATCATGCCTGTTGATGGTATTCCAAAACACTTGGTACGTTCTTTAACAAGAGCAAAATTTGAGCAATTGGTAGATGACTTGATTAAACGTACAATTGAGCCTTGTAAATCAGCATTGAAAAATGCAGGGTTAAGCATCGGTGATATTGATGAAATTATCTTAGTTGGTGGTTCAACACGTATCCCTGCTATCGTTGATGCAGTTCAGAAATTCTTCAACAAAGCGCCTTCGAAAGGTGTAAATCCTGATGAAGTAGTTGCTCTGGGTGCTGCTATCCAAGGTGGTGTATTAACCGGTGAAGTAAAAGATGTATTGTTGTTGGATGTGACTCCGCTTTCTCTTGGTATTGAGACAATGGGTGGTGTGTTCACAAAATTAATTGAATCGAATACAACTATTCCAACTAAAAAATCAGAGACCTTCTCTACAGCAAGTGATAATCAACCATCCGTTCAAATTGTAGTATATCAGGGAGAACGTGCCATGGCAAAAGATAACCGTAAGCTTGGTGAATTTAATTTAGATGGAATTCCACCGGCACCAAGAGGTGTTCCGCAAGTAGAGGTAACATTTGATATTGATGCAAATGGTATTTTGCAAGTATCAGCAAAAGACAAAGCAACAGGTAAATCGCATAACATACGCATTGAAGCAAAATCAGGATTAAGTGATGACGAGATCAAACGTATGAAAGCAGATGCCGATGCAAATGCAGAAGCTGATAAAAAAGCAAAAGAAGAAACAGAAAAAGTAAATGCTGCGGACTCGATGATTTTCCAAACGGAAAAACAATTAAAAGAGTACGGAGAAAAAATTCCGGCAGAGAAAAAATCGGTGATTGAAGGTGCTTTAACAGAATTGAAAGCAGCACATGCTTCACGTAACCTCTCAGGAATTGATGCAGCACTTGAAAAATTGAATGCCGGCTGGCAAGCAGCTTCTCAGGATATGTACAATGCAGGTGCTCCGGATCCGAATGCAGCGGGTGGCGCAGGTCCACAAGCTGGTAGCAATGCATCTTCAGGCGACGGCGAAGTTACAGACGTTGATTTTGAAGAAGTAAAAGAAGATAAAAAATAGTTTTTTGTTTTGTTATGTGAAAAGGGTATTCGTTTCGGCGAATACCCTTTTTGTTTTTGATACAAATTCATCATTTAGTGATGAACCGTGTGATGCGACAGCTCCGCACATATCCTACTAACTTTTACTTTCTACAAAACGGCTCCGACTTTTGCCTCAACACCGATAAACTCAATCAAATCAGCATTCAGTTTATCTTTATCCGTTATATACAATCCATGTGGTGCGCCTTTGTATATTTTAAATTCCGCATTTTTGATAAGTTGAGCTGCTTTTTTTCCCGAGATATCAATCGGAACAATTTTATCTTCATCACCGTGAATAATTAATGTAGGAACATTCACTCCTTTGCAATCCTCACGAAAATCAGTTGCAGCGAATGCACGAATACATTCGGTAGTTGCTCGTTGCGTTGCAGGCAATGTCAGGTAATGCGCCCATTGAAATAGTTCTTCACTGATGGGTTTATGAAGTGCTGTTATGCCAAAAAATGCTTTTCCAAAACCAGTAAGATAAGCCGGGCGATCTTTTTGAATTCCTTCCACCATTTCATCAAATACTTTTTGCGGTACGCCATCTTTGTTATCTGGCGTTTGTAACATGAACGGCGTTACCGCTGCAACTAAAACGATTTTGCTTACTTTGTCAGATCCATATTTACTTAAGTAACGAACTACTTCACCTCCACCCATGGAGAAACCAACGAGTGTAACGTCAGAAAGATTTAATGTTTCAATAACTGCATGCAGGTCTTCCGCAAATGTATCGTAATCATAGCCGTTCCAGGGTTTATCAGAATTTCCAAAACCTCTTCTATCGTATGCGATGCAACGGAATTTTTTTGGTAGTTCCTGTAATTGATATTCCCATAAGGCATGGCTTGATGGCCAACCATGAATGAATACAACAGGTTTACCTTTTCCTAAATCCTGATAAAATAATTGTATGGCGTTTTCGCCTTTTGTTTTGATGTATGGCATGTGTTTATATTTTTAAAAGTTTGACTCAAGGATGTTTATTTGAATAGTGATAAAAGTAAACAAGTAGTGTATACAAAATTTTAAAATAAAGAAAATAAGATGGGGAAAACATTCTATAAAAATGAAGAAATAATTAAGAAAGAATCTAAATATATGTATTAACCCATATTATTTCGAAATTCTGTAGTTTGTTATAGAATACTTATATATTTGTTTCAATATTAATATCTAATTTATACGTATGAAAACAGGTACAGTAAAATTTTTCAATGTTTCAAAAGGTTTTGGGTTTATTACAGTAGATGGTACGAACCAGGAGTTATTTGTTCACGTTACGGGATTGGTTGATCAGATCCGCGATGGAGATAAAGTAACTTTTGAAGAAAGCGAAGGAAAAAAAGGAATGAACGCTGTGAATGTAAAAAAGGCTTAATCAGAATTGAACATTTTAAAAAATAAAAAAGTTTCCATTCATCCGGAAACTTTTTTATTTTTTTAACCTATCTATTTTTATTTTGCAAGTCGTTCACCATTTACCCAGTTCTCTTCTTTCACCTGTCCATTTTCATCGTATTCTTTCCAGGTGCCTATTTTTTGATAATCCATAGCAGAGGGATTGTATCGCATGGCGCCTTCTGCTTTAATGTTTCCATTTTCATAATATTCTTTTTTAGAATATATCAGTTTTTTAGCGTCCACTAATTCAAATGTCTCCTGAGGTTTGCCATCTTCTGCAAAGGATTTTCTCGTTACGAGGTATTCCATTTTCTTGGAACTTTCTTCTGCGTATTCTAATTTTCCGCTTGGGTAATAGTCTTGCCACAACTGTGGAGCTCCGTTGAAATAAACAACATTTGATTTTAATTTTCCATCCGGATAAAACACCTGTAAATTGCCCCTATTAAAATCCAGTGCTTTGAAGGAGCGCTCCACGGTTCCATTTTCATAAAAATTCTTATAGGTAGTCAGATGTCCATCTTCATAATATCCTTTATGGATGACGGCACCACTTAGGTAAGTATCTTGTATCCAGCCTTGGCAGGCATATCCTTTTTTATCATTTCGTACGGAATCACCCCCGGTAGAGAAATTCAATTTTTCGTACATTTTAATACCATAAACAGAGTCGATAACTTTAGCCGGATCATATTTGGCTGTTTGAGGGATTTGCCCAAAAAATTGTGCAGCAGCAGCATTCCAATAAACTACAAAAAAACAAAGAATGGTAATTTTTTTCATGTAGCAGCTTTTGGTGTTTTAAAACAAATTTGCGTTTATTTTTGAATACATACAAAAAATCAATAAAAAACTTCGTCCGAACTTATATTCAAACGAAGTTTTTCGATAATAGTTATAAAAATCTTGTATTCTAGTGTATTCCCTTGTCAGCCAGATATCTTTCAGCATCTAAAGCACCCATACAACCGCTTCCTGCTGCTGTTACAGCCTGGCGGTAGATCTTATCCTGAGCATCACCGGTCGCAAATACACCAGCAACATTGGTTTTACTTGAACCTGCAACGGTTTTGATATAACCTGTTTCATCCAAATCAAGCCATCCTTTAAATATATCCGTATTAGGTTTATGACCAATTGCTACAAAGAAACCGGTCACGTCAATTTTACGCTCTTCTCCTTTATCATTTACTAATAGAGCACCTGTTACCGTTTGGTCACCTAATATCTCTTTTGTTTGAGAATTGAAAATAACTTCAATATTTGCTGTATTCATAACACGATGTTGCATCGCTTTGGAAGCACGCATTTCGCCTTTACGTACAATCATGTATACCTTTTTACATAATTTAGCCAGGTAGGTTGCTTCTTCAGCAGCTGTATCACCGGCTCCCACAATAGCCACTTCTTGCCCTTTAAAAAAGAATCCGTCGCACACCGCACAAGCGGATACGCCAAAGCCGTTCAAACGTTGCTCTGATTCAAGTCCAAGCCATTTTGCCGACGCACCGGTAGCAATAATGATACTGTCAGCCGTAATGGTATGCTTCTCATCTATGATTACTTTATGTACCGGCCCGGTAAAATCAACTTCGGTAGCCATACCCCAACGGATATCTGTTCCAAAGCGTTCTGCTTGTGCTTTAAAATCTTCCATCATTTCAGGTCCTTGTGTTCCTTTTGGATAACCCGGGAAGTTTTCTACTTCTGTTGTTATTGTTAATTGTCCACCAGGTTGCAATCCCTGATACATTACCGGTTTCATATCAGCTCTTGCTGCATAAATAGCAGCCGTATAACCTGCCGGTCCACTCCCTATAATCAGGCATTTCACGTGTTCATTCTGTTCTGTCATGTCGTTAATCTTATATATTCTTTACTGTGTTTCTGTTAATTGGCCGGCATAATCGTGTCATAGGTTGCACCAAAACCTGCCCATACACCCAAGGCTCCTCCATTTATATTGCTAATGATTCTGCTTGGTGAAGCAAATGGATTTCCACTGCTTTGGGAAGCGGCCTCAAAGGTCTTATAAAAAGTGGCAGCTTTATCATCCAGGGTGCAAAATTTTATATAAATCGTATCTGTTTTTTTGAACAGGTTTCTTCGTCTTTGTTCTTCAGGGGTTTTTACGTCCTCCTGAAAGGGCTCTGTCGGATCCATTGGTTTATAATAGGAAAATTCAAAGTTTTTTCCATCGATAAACTTATCATCAAAAGTTGAACCTGAGGGCGATAAGTACCGTCTGTTCTGAATTTTTGGCGTATTAGTGGCAGTATCATAACTCGCATGGAACGGTAGTTTTGAAAACCATTTATAACAATTACCATAACCTTCAGGCTCGTTCAACTTGGCTGTTGCCGTACCGTAATCCACTTCAGGAGGAGCTGCCTTCCACCATACCGTATCCAGGGGAATCGGTTGAGGAATGAGTGTGCTTGCAGTATAGGTCTTATTATCAACAATAACGGTGAGGTTGTAGGTTTGACCCGGTGTGCCTTTTATCCTGGAACCTACATATACAAAAGGTACCGCTGTGGTAAACAAGGTATCCAGCTTCAATGTATCCACGATACTGCCGTTGGAGACGTACACCTTAGCATCTTTCACAAGAATATTTGAGAAATCCACAGCTTGTGACAAGGGGCTGTTTCGGGTAATAGTGACTTGTGCATAGTTGTCACTTTCTATGTTTCCTTCAATGACAATTTTTTGTTCACCGGCTGCTATATCTAAATTAATGTCTTCTTCACAGCTTGAAAAAAACACAACAACGATGGGGATGATATATATCAAATACTTTTTCATAAGCTACTTACTAATTCATTTTTAAAAATTAAAATTCCAGGTTATTGATGGCAAAATTGGAAACAGGTAAACCTGTTTTGCCTTTATTTTTAAGGTGCCATCATATGCACTTCCTTCGGATGCGAAATACACGATATACGGATTGTGCCTGTTGTAAACATTGAAAACGCTGAAGTTCCAGTTGGATTCATAGTTACTATACCATGGCGCACGCAAGTTACTTACATCTTTTCCATCTCTTTCATATCTCAACTTGCGACGTTCTTTTTTTAATTCTTTTTTATGTGTACGATCCGGTGTATAGGTTGCGGAGATATCCATGCGATGATACGGTGGCATGCGGAAGGAATTGCGATCACCGTATTCTGTTACAAAGTTTCCATCGATGTAGTAGTAGGAAACCGGCACCGTAATGGCGTTTCCGGAGCCATATACAAAAACAGTAGAGAATTTCCATTTTTTTGAAAGGTCATAGGAGAGCACCACGGAGATGTCGTGTCTTCTATCGTACTTCGCATAAAATGTTTTACCACCGTTTAATTCAGGGAACATGCGTTGTGTATAAGACAAGGTATATCCAATCCAGCCATTTAATTTCCCCAATCGTTTTTTCAAGAAAAATTCAATACCATAAGCTTCTCCTTTTCCAAAGGTAAATTGGTTATCTGCATTGTCGTTTATGTCGGCAGCAGGCAATGCACCATCTTTGTACTCAATTTGATTTTTCAGATCCTTGTAATAAACCTCTACGGATGTTTCAAACACATTGTCTTTGAAATTTCTGAAATATCCTAAAGAATACTGACTTCCTTTTTGCGGCTTTACATACTCAGAGCAGGAGACCCAGGTGTCTGTAGGTAATGTAACAGCCGACAAGGAAGCTAAGTGAATGTATTGCAAATTATATGTATAGGAAGCTTTAATAGAAGATTTAGGATTGATTTCAAAACGAATATTGAAGCGGGGTTCCAAACCACCATAATCAGAAACCAATTGATTGGCGATGTAATGAATCGTATTAGTTGTTTGCCCATTTACCGGATCTTTCACATAACGATCAAAAGGGCCAATCTGTGCAAAATACGAATAACGCAAGCCGGCATGTATTTTTATTTTATCTGTCAAGTCAAAATCGTCCGATACATATATCGCTGCTTCATGTGCTTTGTTTTTCTTTACTTTCCCAAAATCAAATGTCGTTTCTCCTTGTTTTGCTGAAACACTTGTAGGCGTGAATGTGTGGAAGATATAATTCGCACCGAATTTTATAGAATGGCGTATCGCCGGAAAATAACTGAAATCCACTTTTGCATTCCAGTCGCGTATTCCAGAAAACAGCTTAAACTCAAATCCACTTTGTTCAGCACCAAATGAAAAATTATAATCGCTAAGGATGGCAGAAACATTCATAAATAGTTTATCATTGAATAAATGGTTCCATCGAATCACTCCTGTTGCATTTCCCCAGGCAATATTTAAATTGAACTGAGCAGCTTTATCACTAAAGTTTAAAATATCCCTTCCAAAATAACCACTTAAGAACAGGCGATCCTTGTCTGAAAGGCGGTAATTTACTTTTGCATTGAGGTCATAGAAATAAGCCCCGGAGTTTTTTAAAGGAGAATCTTTTTTGGCAAAAGGCCTTGCCAATACATCAATATAGGTACGGCGACCGGATACAATAAAAGAGCTGGTATCTTTTTTAATCGGTCCTTCAATCGTTAAGCGGGAAGAAACAATGCCGATACCTCCTTGTGCATGATAGGTTTTGTTATTTCCTTCTTTCATGGAGATATCCAGCACAGATGCGAGGCGTCCACCGTATTGTGCCGGCATTCCGCCTTTAAT
>DASRRA010000106.1:0-6977 GCA_035696085.1 Bacteroidia bacterium
TTATGCATGATTTTTTTTTTTAATAGAGATATTTGAGAGCGAATACAAGCCAATTGTATTTCGTAAATAAAATCAGATATAAATTAAAAACTTTAAAACCATGAAAAAAACGTCCCCACTATCATTTTTGTTGATGGTGTTTTTAGCTTTCAGTTTTAACACGAATGCGCAGAACAACCACCCATCAGATCACCCATCAAAACTTAATGCAAAATTCGGCATTAAATCAAACACTTGTTCTGTTGACCTGACAGATGAGAGTAAAGCAGAAAAAGGCATAACCATTAACGGCTGGCGCTGGAGTTTTGGAGATGGAGATACCTCCAACGTTCAAAATCCAACACACGCGTATAAATACTCAGGTCATTACAAAATCACTTTAGCTGTTACAGCTACAGATGCAGCCGGTAAAGTTTACCAAGACAGAGCGTCTGAAGAGGCTAACGTTAAAGGTTGTGCGGCCGATTCATTGCGTTGCAGATTATCAGCTAAATTTAAATTTGTGAAAGATAGCAACAGTTGCTCTGTTAGTTTCACCGATTCAAGTAAAGCATCTTCTGCTACAACTATCTTAAGCCGTCACTGGAGTTTTGGTGATGGTGATACATCCAATGTAGCCAACCCGACACATAATTATAAGTACTCCGGTCACTATAACGCATGCCTTACGATTGTAGGTGTAAATGCAGCAGGTGAAAGATGCTTTGATAAAGAATGCCATACAGTCGTGTTAAGAGGATGTGCGGATGATTCATTGCGTTGCCGTCTTTCTGCTAAATTTAAATATGTGAAAGATAGCACGAGCTGCAATGTTACGTTTATTGATTCCAGCAAATCATCATCTGCAACAACTATTATAAGCCGTCGTTGGAGTTTTGGTGATGGCGATACATCTATCGTAGCGAATCCAACTCATGCGTATAAATATTCAGGTCACTACCAGGTTTGCTTAACAATTGTAGGTGTGAATGCAGCTGGTGAAAAATGTTTCGACAGAGAATGTCATACGATTAACTTAAGAGGATGTGCAGGTGATTCATTACGTTGCCGTCTTTCTGCTAAATTTAAATATGTGAAAGACAGTGCAAGTTGTACTGTAGCTTTTGCTGACTCCAGCAAAGTATCATCTGCTACAACGATCATCAGCCGTCACTGGAGCTTCGGAGATGGTGATACATCCAATGTAACCAACCCATCGCATGCATATAAATACTCTGGACACTATACAGCTTGCTTAACAATCATAGGAGTAAACGCAGCCGGCGAAAGATGTTTTGACAGAGAATGCCATGAAGTAACATTGAGAGGTTGCGCGAGCGACTCATTGCGTTGCAGGCTAAAAGCAAGCTTTGCTTATGATGCAGACAGCACATCCATAACGTTCCATGATTCCAGCAAAGTTGCTTCCAGCACAACCGTTACAAAATGGTACTGGTCATTTGGAGATGGATCTGTTGATTCAGTTCAAAACCCGACACATACATATGCAAAGAAAGGAAACTATAACGTTTGCTTAACTATTGTTGGCGTAAATGCAGCAGGTGAAACTTGCAGAGACAGAGAATGCCGCAGAGTAGGTGTAAGAAGCAGAGGTGAAGGTTTAGAAGCAGCAGATATGAATGTTTCATTGAAATTGTATCCAAACCCTGCAAAAGAAAGTGTGAATATCAGCTTTGAAATGGCAAAAGAAGGGCAAGCCAATGTTACAGTGTCTGATATACAAGGAAGAAAATTAGTTGTGGTGAAAGAAGGTTACTTCAGCAAAGGAACTCAAAACCTGAACTGGAGTGTATCGCTTCCATCCGGTTGGTACTTCATTACTGTAACGACAGATGCGGGCGTTGAGCACAAACAAATGTTTATACAAAAATAACAGACGCTTAATTTAAGTTAATTCAAGGGCCATCTCGAAAGAGGTGGCCTTTTTTTCGTACTAGTTCAGCGCTGACTATTTCTTTTGTACATTCTTATAAATAAAAAAGCTTCCCCGTTTCCGGGAAAGCGCTTTATTTATTTACTAGTGCTGAATGAAACAAAGAGCGATTTTCACGCTCTAGACTCACACTCGCACTGACCTTCTAGTATGTTCCTTTCGCTTTAATACCTAATTCTACTTTTTCCAAAGCAGTGATATAAGCAGCGAGACGCATGGTTGTTTTATATTTTTCTGCATTCTTCCAAACGTGGTCAAATGCGGTGTTCATAGAAACATCATGTCTTTCGTTTACTTCTGATTCTGGCCAGTAGTGACCAGAGTTATTTTGTACCCACTCGAAATAAGAAACAGTAACACCGCCACCGTTTGCTAAAATATCCGGTACAACAATGATCTTTTTCTCTTGTAAGATCGCATCTGCTTCAGCAGTTGTAGGTCCATTAGCACCTTCAACAATCAGCTTCGCTTTAATTTTATGAGCATTATCTTCTGTAATTACGTTTTGAATAGCAGCAGGGATCAGGATATCTACAGCAGCAGTTAAAAACTCTTCTGTGGCTACTTCTTTACCACCTTTAAATCCTTTTAAGATTCCACCGTTTCCTTTTGCATACTCCAATGCTTCTTTTACATTGATACCATTTTCATTATAGAAAGAACCTGTATGATCAGAAATTCCTTTAATCGTAATTCCTTGTTCTGCTAATAGTCGGTTTGTATGTGAACCAACGTTTCCGAAACCTTGAACAACAGCTGTTGCTTTTTTCGGATCGATGTTCATTTTTTTCAATGCTGCAAGGGTTGCAACCATGACACCACGGCCGGTAGCTGCATCACGACCAAGTGATCCGCCCAAACCAACAGGTTTACCGGTGGTAACTCCAGGATAGTTTCCACGGTGTACTTTGTTGTAGGCATCAAGTAACCAAGCCATTTCACGTCCGCTAGTTCCCATGTCAGGAGCCGGAACATCTTTGTGCGGCCCAAATACATCGGCCATTGCTACAGTATATGCTTTTGTTAAACGCTCTAATTCACCTACACTTAGTTTTTTAGGATCGCATTTAATCCCGCCTTTACCACCACCATATGGCAAGTTTGCTACAGCACATTTAAAAGTCATCCACGCTGATAAAGCTTTTACTTCATCATCACAAACATCCATTGCGTAGCGAATACCTCCTTTTGAAGGGCCTAAAATAGTAGAGTGAACGGTACGGAACCCCTCAAAAATCTCAATTTTTCCGTTGTCCATTGTTATCGGAAGACTCACTTTTACTTGTTTTTGTGGATTGCGCAACACATTCGCAACTTCTTCTGATAAACCATAAATTTTTGCCGCCACGTCTAATCTTGCAAGAACCGCATCAAACATGCTTTCATGTTGTTCTACTGTTTTGGTGTTCGTTTTTGTTGTCATAGTTTTTTAATTAAGTTCCTGTTACTGTTATAAAAATGGTATTAAAGAGAACAAAAGTCCGCGAAGTTAAAAAAAATAATAAAGTCAGCGAAAACTTATCGTTAAATCTACCTTTTGGGTCGTTTTTCCCTTACATTTATAGATAAATATTCTTGATTAAATACAAGTAGGTAAAAACAAATGGGGCAGCCATTAAAAGGCTGTCAAAACGGTCTAAAATACCGCCATGGCCCGGTAAAATAGAGCCGGAATCCTTCACATTAATACTGCGTTTAAAAAGCGACTCTACCAAGTCACCCAACGTCCCGATAATGATTAAAATAGTGGCGATAACCAGCCAATCTCGTCGATGAATAATGGTAAACCAATTGGCCATCAAAAACGCAACACCATAACTTACAATCGCACCACCAATACTGCCTTCCCAGCTTTTTCCCGGAGAAACCCTTGGAAACAGCTTGTTTTTCCCCAATAAGGACCCGGAAAGGTAAGCACCGGTGTCATTGGCCCATAAAATAAAGAAAAAGCCGTATAAAATCTGAGGACTGTAATTACCCATACAGGTAAGGATATAATTTAGTAAAGCAAAAGGTACCCCCACGTAAATGATTCCTAAAATGGTAAACGCAATATTGCGAAAAGGTTGTTCCTTTTTTCGGTAGAGCTCCATGATGAAAATCAAAAAAACAAAGGGTAAGATAAAGAGCAGTACCCGAATATTTACCTGGTACATGGTATAAATGGCATTGGTCAGAAACACAATACCGGCTGTAATCGCACCCATCAGTTTTTGGGGAGAAGTGCTCCCATCCTTTTCAGCCAGTTTATAAAACTCAAGAGTTCCGAGTATGGTAATGATGGTAAATAAAATAGTAAAGGTAAGATCCTTATAGGTAGCACTTAAAAGCACCAAAACAAAAGCAGCAGCAGTGATTGCGCGTTGAAAGAAATTTTTCACAGGTAGATAGTTTCGTTTTTACAGGTTAACATACGTAGTGACCATGAATAAGTTATAGTAATTACGAATTACTTTCTAGAGGCGTGTTATCAATTAAAAACACAAAAATCTCTTTTGGGCCATGGGCGCCTTGTACCAGTGTTTTTTCAATATCAGCGGTACGACTAGGACCTGTAATCGTAGCGATCATAGATGGCAATTGATTGTTGTATTTTTCCCGGATATGTTTTAGGCCATCCTTCACATGTAAGAATAGCTGAGAAGTGTATGCAATAACAATATGGTAATTGGAGTAAACAGGAAGTCTGCGTCCGGAGGCTTGTTTAGAGGAAATAATCACACTGCCTGTACGTGCAATAAGACATTCACAAAATGTAAGACCAATGTTAGCATTTAACAGTTGGTCTTCCTGATCGGAAAAGGGGATGGAAGCTTTCTTTAAAAGTGATTTAATTTCAGGTTCCAGGCAAAATAAATCTTCCCACTTATTATCTTTTACAATGCTGCTAAGATTTTGGAGAAAATCGTTTTCATCTTCACAGAAAACGAATTTCCCATTTATTTTTACAAAATTCTGCGCAAACTGAAGTTCTAACGGATCTTCTGAACTCGTAAAAATATCAGCATCCGTATTCACATCACCAATTTCCTGCAGTGATTTGTGAATAAGCGCCTTTCGTATCTTCTTTAATATTTTCTCTTTTGACGTTGTGCTGTCCGACATGATTTAAAATAACGTATCCTGAGGCGTTGTCGATTTTCCGTTTTCAGATGACTGCGATTTTTCCTCTGTATTCTTATTTTCTGCCGGAGGTAAAGTAGAGTTAGCAGGATTATTTTCATCCTGTGCCAACAATGGTAATTCCTCTTTATCAAAAGGACGTTTACCAAAAATTGTTTCCAAATCTTCTTTAAAAATAACTTCTTTCTCCAGTAGTTTCTCTGCCAATAAGGTTAGCAAATGTTTATTTTTTGTAAGAATATCTTTTGCGCGTGTGTAAGAAGCTTCTATCAGTTTGCTTACTTCCTGATCAATCGTTTGAGCTGTTTGCTCACTATATGGTTTTGTGAAACCATATTCATTAGCACCGGTTGAATCATAATAACTAATGTTACCGATCTTATCATTCAAGCCATAAATGCTGATCATTGCGTATGCTTGCTTCGTAATTTTTTCCAAATCACTCAATGCACCGGTAGAAATTTTTCCGAAAATGATTTCTTCGGCTGCACGTCCGCCAAGTGTAGCACACATTTCATCCAGCAATTGCTCTGTGGTTGTAATCTGGCGTTCTTCCGGTAGATACCATGCTGCACCTAAAGAACGTCCACGTGGTACTATCGTTACTTTGATAAGCGGATGTGCATGTTCCAATAACCAGCTTACAGCGGCATGTCCTGCTTCGTGGTAAGCAATTACTTTTTTCTCGTGAACAGAAATGATTTTGTTTTTCTTTTCCAAACCACCAATAATACGATCTACAGCATCTAAGAAATCTTGTTTCTCAATTACTTTTTTATCGTGACGTGCAGCGATCAAAGCGGCTTCATTACAAATATTGGCAATATCGGCACCGGAAAAACCAGGAGTTTGTTTTGCTAAGAAATCAACATCTACAGAAGCATCCAGTTTTAATGGTTTTAAATGCACTTTGAAAATATCTTTACGCTCGTTCAAATCCGGCATGTCAACATAAATCTGGCGATCAAAGCGCCCGGCACGCATCAAGGCTCTGTCAAGAATATCAGCACGGTTAGTAGCCGCCAGGATGATAACACCACTGTTGGTTCCAAAACCATCCATCTCCGTTAACAACTGGTTCAATGTATTTTCACGTTCATCGTTTGCCCCTTGTGCAGGTGATTTACCGCGGGCACGACCGATGGCATCAATTTCATCAATAAAAATAATACAAGGTGCTTTTTCTTTTGCCTGGCGGAACAAGTCACGAACACGTGATGCACCAACTCCCACAAACATTTCCACAAAGTCGGAACCCGACAAAGAAAAGAACGGCACTTTTGCTTCACCTGCAACCGCTTTTGCAAGTAATGTTTTACCCGTACCGGGAGGGCCAACTAATAATGCACCTTTCGGAATTTTAGCTCCTAAGATGGTATATTTTTTAGGATTCTTCAGGAAGTCAACAATTTCTTTAATCTCTACTTTTGCACCTTCTAAACCTGCAACATCGTTAAAGGTGATGTTCACATTCGTGTCTTTATCAAATAACGTTGCTTTTGATTTTCCAATGTTAAAGATTTGTCCGCCTCCGGCACCACCGCCCATACGACGCATGATGATGATCCAGATGATGACCATGATCACGATTGGTACTACATAGCCCAAAGAGTCTGTCCAGCTGGTACGTGGATCACTCTCCGGATAAATGCGTTGATCAGGTAAGAAATTTTTTTGTGCGTCGGTCAAGTCTGTTTTAAAACTTTCAACAGAAAGAATTTTTAATTTGTAATGTGGTCCTTTTTGACGTTTGCTTAATTCATCTTTTGGGTATTGAGCAAAATATTGAGGATCGAGGTAAATCTCCGCTATGTTTTCATTAGGCACTACCACAATGCGTGTTACCTGATGTTGTTTTAGCATTTTTTCAAAAAATTCAGAAGATTTTACTTCGTGTAATCCCCCACTATAGCTTACTAAT
>DASRRA010000107.1:0-3339 GCA_035696085.1 Bacteroidia bacterium
GAACATAAAATCATCAATGCTTTGTTTGATGAGGGCTTAACTATTTTTCACATGCGCAAGATGGATTATTCTGAAAAGGAATTGAATCACCTCATCATGAAAATTGATAAGGAACATCATACTAAAGTTGCATTTCACCAACATCATCGGCTGGCAGATCATTTCGGTTCCAACAGATTACATTTTACAGAACAAGAACGGAAAAAAGCGTTGCTGGAGGTTAACGAAAAGGGGAGAAAACAATATATCCTATCCACTTCCATACACCATGCCGGGGCGTATGCCGCATTGCCGGATATCTACGATTACTGTTTTCTTTCACCCGTATTCAATAGCATTTCCAAGCCTGACTTAAAATCTATGATCACGCCGGATTTTAAATTGCCTGTTAAATCCGGGATTAAACTAATTGCGTTGGGTGGTGTTAGTGCATCCGGTATACCGGAAGTTAAAAATTATGATTTTGATGGCATTGCTGTATTGGGAACAATTTGGAATGAACCTGAAAAAGCGATTGCAAATTTCAAAAAATTAAAAGCAGAATGGGGAAGCTACGGCCAACAGTATTAAGCATTGCCGGTATTGATCCCAGTTCCGGTGCAGGTTTATTAGCGGATATAAAAACATTTGAAGCCAATCGTGTGTATGGTTTAGGAATTCCATCGGCCATTACACATCAGCATGATGTTACATTTAAAAAAGTAGAATGGATACCACTTTTTGAAATGATTGAACAAGTGGAGCTGTTAAAAGAACGTTTTCATATAAAGTTTATCAAAATTGGATTGATTGAAAATTTAAATGTCATGGAGCAACTGGTTTCGTATGTATCCCACTCATTACCCGGCGCTGTTGTGGTATGGGATCCTGTTCTAAAAGCTAGTGCAGGGTATAATTTTCATTCAACAATTGATTTGCAGCTGGTAAAACAAATTTGCAAAAAAATATACCTGCTCACACCCAACATTCCGGAAGCATTGCAATTGGGGGCTACTGGTACTGCTATTGAAAATGTGTTGGAACTCAGTAAGCTCTGCAATATTTATTTAAAAGGCGGTCATGCCGCACATGAAAAAGGAAAAGATTTTCTATTTACAAGAGAAGGAAAAAAATTTGCTTTAAATCCAAAACAAAAAAATGTTCCGGAAAAACACGGATCCGGTTGTGTACTGTCGGCGGCCATTACTGCTTCGTTAGCAAAAGAGATGAAACTGCATGGTGCATGTTTAAGTGCTAAAACATACACTTCTCGTTTTTTGAGTAGTAATACCACTTTACTAGGATATCATAAACTGTAAACTCATGTATAGCAAAATTCAGTACATCTCTCAAGGGCTAACAGCAACCGAACAATTCAACAACATCCATCAGGCTCTGGATGCCGGTTGTTCCTGGATACAATTGCGTTTTAAAAATGCAGAAAAAGGGCAGCTTACACTTTTAGCAGAGCGAATAAAACCACTTTGTAAAAGTTATAATGCCACTTTCATTCTGAATGATCATGTAGAACTTGCTAAACAACTGGATGCTGATGGTGTACACCTGGGCTTACAGGATACAGCTATTGCCACAGCAAGAGCGCTTCTGGGTACTGAAAAAATAATTGGAGGAACTGCCAATACACTAGACGATGTGGTTCAGCGCGTGGAAGAAGGTTGCAATTACATTGGTGTAGGCCCTTACGCATTTACAAAAACGAAAGAAAAATTAAGTCCCATTCTGGGATTACAGGGATATACATCGATCCTTTATGCACTGCGAAAAAAAGAAGTATCACTTCCTATTTACGCAATAGGAGGAATTACGATGCAGGATGTTGCTGATCTGATCAACTGCGGCGTGTATGGAATAGCTGTGTCAGGATTACTGACGCAACAGGAAGATAAACGAAAATTAATGAATCAATTAAAAAAGATAATATATGTCCCCACTGAGTATAGCCGATAAACAATTCGATTCCCGCTTGTTCTTAGGAACGGGAAAATTTGGTTCACCCAAACAAATGGAGCAAGCTATTTTGGCTTCTTCTACGCAAATGGTAACGGTTGCATTAAAACGTATCGACCTGGAAACACCGACCGATACTATCCTATCGCATCTACAACATCCTCATATTCAATTATTGCCAAACACTTCCGGTGTACGTACGGCGGAGGAGGCCATTTTTGCTGCACAATTGGCTCGTGAAGCATTGGAAACAAACTGGCTCAAATTAGAGATCCATCCCGATCCACGCTACCTGATGCCGGACCCTATTGAAACATTGAAAGCAACAGAAGCGTTATCCAAACTTGGTTTTACTATTTTGCCTTACATCCATGCCGATCCAGTCTTGTGCAAGCGGCTGGAGAATGCAGGTGCTGCTGCAGTTATGCCGCTGGGCTCACCTATTGGTACTAACAAAGGTTTAAAAACAATAGATTTTTTGGAAATCATCATTGAACAAAGCAATGTGCCTGTTATCATAGATGCTGGAATTGGTGCCCCGTCAGATGCTGCTAAAGCAATGGAGTTAGGTGCTGATGCTGTTCTGGTGAACACAGCTATTGCTGTGGCGGGTAATCCGGTAACAATGGCGCAGGCATTTGACCAAGCTGTTAAAGCCGGTAGAATGGCTTACCTGGCTGGCTTGGGAAAACAATCCAAAGAAGCACAAACATCGAGTCCGCTCACCTCTTTTTTAAATGTCTGATAGTAATTATTGATCCAAATGTTTACCACTTATTTTAATACATTCGCTTGGGAAGAAGTTGAGTCATCCATTTATTCAAAAACAAAATGGGATGTGGAACAAGCGTTACAAAGGGAGAAAAGGACGTTGGAAGATTTTAAAGCGCTGCTCTCTCCTGCCGCTGCTCCTTACCTGGAAGAGATGGCACAATTAAGCCAAGCGCTTACACAAAAACGATTTGGCAAAACCATCCAGCTTTTTGCGCCTTTATATGTCAGCAATGAATGCAATAACATTTGCACCTATTGCGGCTTTAGTATGGATAATAAAGTAAAGCGCAAAACACTTCATGAAAATGAACTGTTGCAGGAAGCAGAATTAATCAAGCAACTTGGTTTTAATCATCTGTTGCTCGTTTCCGGCGAAGCAAACAACTCCGTCAATACCAATTATTTTTTAAAAACAATTGAGCTGTTAAAATATAAATTTGCAAATATTTCCATTGAAGTTCAGCCATTGGAGGTGAGGGATTATGAAGCTTTACAAACAGCCGGTGCGCATTCGGTACTTGTTTACCAGGAAACGTACCACCAGGAAGTTTATAAAAAATATCATCCCAAAGGTAAAAAATCAAATTTTCAATACCGACTGGAAACCCCTGACAGAGT
>DASRRA010000108.1:0-6793 GCA_035696085.1 Bacteroidia bacterium
TTTGTCTTCACAAATTTCTTTCCGGATCGTTTCATCAAAAATTTCCGCTCCACCCCCAGGTAAGGAATCCTGGCCATGCTCCTTTAATATTTTCAATCCTTCTTCATAGCTTACTTTTGCTTTTCGACACATGTACTCCAACTCTACTGCAGTAAATGCTTTCACATGAATATCAGGTCGTATCTCTTTGATCTTTTTGATCAGGTTTGCAAAATACATCAATCCCATTTTGGGATGAACTCCTCCAACAATATGTACCTCTGTAACGGGCTTCCCATCGTAGTTACGCACCAGGTTCAAAATTTCTTCTTCCGACATTTCCCAACCATCTTCCTTTTCCTTCAGCAAACGGGAATAGGAACAAAACTTACAATCGAACACACAAATGTTTGTCGGTTCAATATGAAAGTTGCGATTGAAATAAACATTAGATCCGTTCTTCTCTTCACGTATATGGTTGGCCAGGGAGCCCAAAAAGCCAAGCTCTGCTTTTTCATATAACAGAATTCCCTCCGGCACCGTAATGCGCTCTTTGGAAAGAACTTTTTCAGCAATTTTTTTTAATTCTACAGGTGTATTGGAACGCAATACAATTGATTCAACAGATTGGATTTGCATGATCAGTAAATTAGCCTTACAAAGGTACAAATTAACCGACAAACTCGTATCTTTACCTGCCCATGGATGCTAAAAAAATTCTTTTAGTGGAGGATGAAGAACATCTCCTGAAAACTATGCTCCTGAACCTGGAGCTGGAAGGTTATGAGGTGAAGACAGCCAGTAATGGCATAGAAGCCTTAAAAAAATTCAGATCCTTCTCATTTGACCTTATTTTATTAGATGTTATGCTCCCGGAATTGAACGGGTTTGATGTGTGTGAAGAAATCCGGAAGGAAAACACAAAAATCCCTGTCTTATTTTTAACGGCAAAAGGCACTAGCGACGACAAGATTAGAGGGTTAAAACTCGGCGCAGATGATTATTTGACCAAACCTTTTAACCTGGAAGAACTATTATTGCGTATTCAAATTCTGCTCAAGCGCTCCTCTCCTGCTACTATAAATAAAAGTATAGAGCAGTATGCATTTGACAAAAATGAAATTAATTTTATCACGTATGAAATTAAAGGCGTGAACGGTACAAAAACAGAAATCAGCAAACGTGAAATCGCCTTGCTGAAATTGTTGATTGAACGGAAGGGCCAGGTTATTTCACGAGAAACCATATTGGATGAGATATGGGGAACAGATGCTTTTCCTTCCTCCCGCACCATTGATAACTACATTGTATCCTTCCGAAAATATTTTGAAATAAACCAAAAAGAACCCAAGCATTTTCATTCAATCCGGGGGGTAGGCTACAAGTTTACCGATTGAAAATTTAATATTTAATAAGTAATAGATGTACTATGCTTATCAAACTAGCATTCTATATTGCATATTACATATTAAATATTACTTATTACTTAATATAGGCAATACACTCAATCTCTACCAAAGCATCTTTTGGTAAACGTGATACTTCAACAGTGGTTCGAGCGGGCTTTATTTCTCCCAAATAACTTTCGTATACTTTATTCACGCGTTCAAAATCCGCAAAATTCTTTAAGTAGATATTTGTTTTTACGATGCTTGAAAAATCAGCACCGCCTTCTTTTAAAATAGCACCAATGTTTTCCATGACTTGCTTCGTTTGATCAACAATATCTCCCGGACACATTTGCATGGTCTTGGGATCAAGTGGAGTTTGACCGGAGCAGAATAAAAGGTTTTCTAATTTAATACCTTGAGAATATGGGCCAATTGGTGCTGGAGCATTTGCTGTTTTTATGGCTTGTTGCATGATTGTGATTTTTATGTGAAGGTACTTATTTCATTCAAAACTACCGCAGAATAAACGGTTGTACCGTAAAATAAATACTTATTTAAACTATACATACATTTTTTTTAAATTTGGATTATGCTAAAAAAAATACTTCTTTTATCAACGATTTGGATTGGGTTATCGGCGAATGCGCAAGATGTTTATTTCACTGAATACAATTCTTCCAAAATAAATCTCAACCCCGCTTTTGCTGGCTCAGACAGCACGTTCGTATTGTCCTCTGCAGATCGGCTTCGTGCTGGTAGTTCCCCATATGATGAGGCGAATATTCTCTTTTTTTCTGCGGATAACTATTTTCATTTTTTAAGAGGAGGTTTAGCGATTTGCTATTCCAATACAAACATCTTCCGGGGATCTTCCATAACAAACCAGTTTCACCTCAGTTACGCGCCACATTTTGAACTTTTCAACCACAGACTCGCTATACAACCCGGTATTGAGCTAGGAGTTTTTTCAAACAAAGAAAATTATCATGATTTTATAGCACCTGATGGAACTACTTCAGCTAACCCCGGAACAGACCCTTCAATTCCCTGGAGTGGATCCACTGTTAAAAGCAATATTGATGTTTCCACTGGTCTTGTAATTTTTACAAAACGATTTTATGGAGGATTTGCGATGCATCATATCAATAAGCCCCAAACCAGCCTTTTTGGTGATTCCCGTTTACCAGTGCGGTATACCATACATGCCGGTGCTAATTTAACGTTGGGTAATTTTCTTCTCTCTCCTAATTGCCTTCTGATGATGCAAGATAAAAGCAGTTTTGCTCAAGTAGGGTTACGTATAAAATATAAGATGCTTACGTTTGGATTGGATTTTCTCTCATCCAATGAACTTGTTCCGGAAATTGGGTTGCAGAACCGTTTTTTTAAACTCAGCTATTCCTATATTCATATTATGGACTCCAATAATTTTTACTATAACATTCCAACACATGAACTTCACTTCAATTGGTACTTCACCCATAAAAATAAAAAACAATTGTCAATGCGCATGATCTAAGCAGCTACCTGTTGCAAATACCTTTAAATAAGCAATAGGTACAATTATCCAATTCTGTTGTTTGTATAAATGGAATAGACGGGTCAAAAATATCGGCAAGAATCTGTTTCACCTGTTCTTCAAATTCATTCAAAATAGAAGTATTCAATACCTCTGCCTTATTTACTTTTACAGTTTTCAATCCTTCACTCAAAGAGCGGAATGAAATAATTCCGGATAACAAATTATTGGTAATCGCCGGATTCATTTTTTGATACATTAACGCATACATCAATAGTTGAAAGCTTTTTGCCAACTTTGCATCCGTTCGGATACCTTCCCATTCTTCGAGCTTTAGTTCTCTGCTTTCAGCCACACCGGTTTTATAATCAACGATGCGTGTCATGTTTCCTGCCTGATCAATACGATCCGCTTTTCCTTTTATTTTAACCGACGTATCATTTATTTGCAATTCGGCAAACAACTCTTCTTCCAAAGCTTTGATGATAACCGGGCTTCCCTTCTTCTCCGCTATCTCCACTTGCTGTAATTCCTGCTTTAGAAAATTCGCAAGGAATTTCAATGCCACTTTTAATGTCAGCAAATTCTTACCATAACTCATTTCTGATTTGCTGTATTTTTTTTCAAATACCGTCATCAGTATGGCTTCTGATTTTTGTTGCATCTCTTCAAGCGATTCCTTCGTCAGTTTTTTTCCAATCACCGGTTGATACAAGGTCTCCAATACCTCATGAATACTGTTACCCAAGGTATCAGCACCTATGCTTTCTTCAATTTCATCAGCAGCTTTTAAACCAGCAACTGCCTGGAAATAAAATTCCAAAGAACAATTGCGGTACTTGTTTAATGCAGATGGTGAAAATCCGTACGCTGCTCTTTCCTTTAACAACGCTAACATAGCCGGTGTTTTTTGTACAATTACTTGTTCGGCTGTTACGGCTACTACCGGCACATTGAGCAATTTCTCCTGTATTATAATATTGGGGTTTACTTTGGGGAGTTCATATAACAACTGCGTCAGAAACCTGCTTTTTTCTCCATTTCCCAACTCATCATTTTCCGTATTGTATACAAGATAAATGGTGGTAGCCCGTTGCAACAAGCGATAAAAGTGGTAAGAAAATATAGCATCCTTATCCATGTAAGTCGGTAATCCGAAAAAGCGCTTCAATTCAAATGGAATAAACGAGTTGACGGTTTTGCCGGAGGGAAGGATATCTTCATTGCAAGATAGCAATACCACATTTTCAAAATCAAGTGTACGCGTTTCCAACATACCCATCACTTGTAAACCCATTAACGGTTCCCCATAAAAGGGAAGCGTTGAGCTTCTTACCAGTTGATTCAAAATACCACGCAATGTTAAAACATCCTGTATAGAATGATAAGAGGCCATCAGGGTTTGTATGCGTTTAATAATTTTTGTAAACGCAAATAAATACTCCAGCTCCAGATTTACTTTATTGTCGGCTTCTAAATTTTCGATGATACCCTGCTTTAATACATCAATCAAATAATGCAGGCAGGCAATTGCATCTTCAGGTGTTTTCCAAAACTCAAAAACAGGCTGAAGATGCTCCCATTCTTTTTCAAACTTAAATTCAGAAAAAATAGAAGCCAACATTTTTTGAGAAGCAAATACGATGTTTCTTTCCTGGATGGCATGAACAGCTTTCTTTATCGACTTCTTATCCGTCGACGATAAAGCAATAGCTGTATAAGGGTGATTTAAAATTTTTATCACATCGTTGTGATAAAAGCTATACGGTATTTTGCCTTTGCTTAATTTGAAGGCACTTTCATGCATAGAAAAAATCAAATCGAAATAACCCGCAACAGGTGTGTTTCGCAAGGGATATCCCATTGTTACATTGATATCCGTTAAATCGGAGGGCAAGGAATGCAATACCGGGAACAATAAGTTTTCATCAGCAAGTACCAGTGCAGTGGTCTGCAAACTTGGATATTCACGTTGTATCTCACTGATGAGGTTACCAGCTACTTTGGCCTGTGCAATATTTTTAGCCGCCCCAATTACGGTGATTGTTTTCTTTTCATTCGACAACAAGGTCTCTTCTACTAAAACATTGTTTGTTTTAATATTTTTAAATCGACCTGAATCATTATATCTGCGAATAAACTTTCCTGCTTCCTGGTTAGCGTTTCTCAAATAATACGCGTCTGTATCCCATATGATTTCTGCCTTATCGGCGTTGACAAGCGTTTCTATAATTTTCTCTTCCGCTTTATTTAAAGCATTAAAGCCGGCAAATATTATTTTCTTCCAGGGATGCCTGGCTACACATTGCTCTGTTTTATCAGCTACCATACGATAGGCCATTCCCTGATACGCTTGATTTTTAGCTAACAGGCGTTTTGTATAGTTGTTGTAATAATTCCCAATGAGTTTCCAGAAATCAAGGTATTGTTTTTGAAAATCGGTAAGTTCTTCCTCCTTATTCAGGCTCCAGGATTCCAATTCTTTGATGCTTTGTAAATTTCCAAAGAGTTGTTTGGCATCAATCAGATAACGATCAATTTCATTGAAATCACTTAATAAAATTTGCCCCCACTTTCCAAAATCATTGAAGGTTTCCGATTGCTCCGGATTTACTTCCTTTATAGTTTCATACAATTCAAACAGTTGTGTCGTGGTATCAGCCATTTCCAGCTCCGCCAGCAGGGCAATAAAATCCTCTGTGGCGTATATCTCCGGCGACCAGAACACTTTTTTTAATTGTTGGGAAAAATGCGTTTTTAGAAAAAGACCAGCCCTACGGTTAGGCAAAACAATGCATAGCTCACTGATATTGTCCCCATATTTTTTATACAAATAATCTACTGTCTTTTCCAGGAAGGATTGCATGGAAACGAAGATACGAAAAATCAGCGCAAGTGAGGAGAGCAAGAGCGGCAATGCTCATTTTTAGTAACTTTGCAATATGAACGGAACGGCTACTTATCCACAATACAGGAAATATAAAAACGATAAGGTTTATTTTAAAGTCATTTCTTCCAGTGAATGGGAGGAGCTGCATGTATCAAAAGATACGGTTACCATTCACCATTTTCAGGCGAAGATCCTGCCTGACAGGAATTATATTGCAGATATGATGTTTGCATATAGAGAGCATTGGGATGCGATTGAAGAAGGGGACTATGAAGCAATTAAAAAAAACGTCAAAAGTCTTAAAGACTTTTGACGTTTATGTATTTGAATAAAATAAAGAATGTTAAAATGTCAAAGGTCTTAAAGACCTTTGGCATTGCTGCTACCAAATTTCTACTCTATCTTCTTTTTTGCGATACATTTTATCACCTTCTTTTACATTAAATGCATCATAAAATTCCTGCATGTTGCTGGGTGCAGCATTTGCACGAATATGCTCCGGTGCATGCGGATCGGTTTGAATGTTATTTTTAATGTATTCAGGGCGGGCATTTGCTCTCCATGCTTGTGCCCAGGCAATAAAGAAACGTTGTTCGCCAGTAAAGCCATCAATTTTTGCAGGAACCGGTTTACCTTCCAATGATTTTTTATACGCATAATAAGCAATGGTTAATCCACCTAAGTCTGCGATATTTTCTCCCAGTGTTAGTTCACCTTTTACATGCACATCATCCACTGCAATATAATCATCAAATTGTTTTGCCAATTTTCCTGTCTTTGCTTTGAAACGTTCCAGGTCTTCTTTTGTCCACCAGTTTTTCAAATTTCCATCGGAGTCAAATTGTGCACCCTGATCATCAAAGCCATGTGTTAACTCGTGACTGATAACTGCTCCCATAGAACCATAGTTTACAGCATCGTCAGCATCGGGGTTAAAAAATACTGGTTGCATAATTCCGGCAGGGAAAACAATCTCATTAATGGTAGGGCCATAAAATGCATTGATCGTCGGTG
>DASRRA010000109.1:0-16099 GCA_035696085.1 Bacteroidia bacterium
CAGTCTTCTATTGAAAGTGAGATGCGTATGTTAACAAAAGAGTTGGCAGATGAAAAAGCGATACAGGTATTTGCTGAAAATCTAAGAGAGCTTATGCTGGCCTCTCCTCTTGGGCAAAAAGCTATACTGGCAATAGATCCGGGCTTTAGAACCGGTTGTAAAGTAGTAGCGCTGGATGAGCAAGGGAAGTTGTTGGAGGATACTGTTATTTATCCGCATGAGCAAAATAGGATTTTTCAATCGAAAGAAACGGTGTTAAATTTATGTGCAAAATATAACCTGGAAGCAATTGCCATTGGAAACGGAACTGCAGGAAGGGAAACAGAAAATTTTGTAAGAACGATTGAAGGTTTGCCAAAAGACATCCACGTGTTAATGGTAAATGAAAGTGGTGCATCCATTTACTCCGCATCGGACGTAGCAAGAGAAGAGTTTCCGGATAAAGATGTTACAGTGAGAGGTGCTGTTTCTATTGGACGACGATTGGCCGATCCTTTGGCGGAATTGGTAAAAATTGATGCAAAATCAATTGGTGTGGGGCAATACCAGCATGATGTGGATCAATATGCATTAAAGAAAAAATTGGACGAGGTAGTAGAGAGTTGTGTAAATAAAGTGGGTGTGGAAGTGAATACTGCAAGCAAACAATTGTTGACATATGTATCCGGTCTAGGACCGCAATTAGCCCGAAACATTGTTGAATACAGAAATGAAAACGGACCTTTTAGATCCAGGAAAGATTTGTTAAAGGTGCCACGCATGGGTGAAAAGGCATATGAACAAGCAGCAGGGTTTTTAAGGATTACCAATGCAAAGAATCCGCTGGATAAAAGTGCAGTGCACCCCGAAAGCTATGTGATAGTTGAAAAAATGGCCAATGATGTAAGTGCCACCATTGATCAGCTAATGACGGATAAGGAACTTCGCAAAAAGATCACTTTGAAGAATTATGAAACAGAAAAGGTTGGATTACCAACCTTAATGGACATCATGAACGAGCTGGATAAACCAGGGCGAGATCCACGGAAGTCATTTGAAGTTTTCAAATTCGATGACAGTATTCATGAAATAAAGGATTTACGTGTCGGAATGCGTTTACCAGGAATTGTTACCAACGTTACGAACTTTGGTGCCTTTGTGGATATTGGTGTTCACCAGGATGGATTGGTGCATATCAGTCAACTTTCCGATACATTTATAGATGACCCCAACAAAGTAGTGAAAGTGCAACAAAAGGTACAAGTAACCGTTACCGAGGTCGATGTGCAACGAAAGCGAATTGCTTTGTCCATGAAAACCGAAGGTGGAACTTCTACCTCAAAAGCAGGGGCAGGTAAGAAAAAGGAAGAACCGGAAATACCATCAGATTTTGCATCCCAACTGGCTGCACTAAAAAATAAATTTGGAAAATAAATTACCCTTCAATAATAGCTATGCAAGATTTTGTTAAATCATACAAGCAATTTTCTACCAGCTATTATGTCGCGGAAGGAGTTCGCATCACTCTTGGCATCATGATGCCCATCATTGCTTTTTCGATGATGGGAAATGTACGTGCGGGAATCACTACCGCTTTAGGTGTACTTTGTACGAGCTTGTGTGATAGCCCCGGTCCATTACATCACCGGAAAAATGCCATGCTTATCACCATAGGGCTTATCACTGCCATTACGCTTGTTACAGGGTTCAGTGTGCATTTACATTGGTTAATCGCCCTGGAACTACTGATTGGTAGTTTTTTATTTTCCATGATCGGCGTATATGGTGCCCGCGCAACATCCATTGGTATTGCCGGAATGGTGATCATGATCCTGCATATTGATGATCACAATACAACCCAGGTGATTCTGCTTAATTCAATTTATGTTTTGTTTGGTGGTGTCTGGTACTTTCTTCTAAGTCTTGCCATCAGCTGGATACAGCCCTACAAACTACCACAACAGGTAATCGGTGACACCATTTTGTCGACAGCGAAATACATGCATCTGAAAGCAAATATGTATGATAAGGAAGTGGATTATGACGATAATTACCTTCAACTGATCGATTGCCAAATCAGTTTGCATTCAAAACAAAACCTGGTACGAGAGGTTTTGTTTAAAACACGAAGCATTGTCAAAGAATCCACGCATAAAGGAAGAACACTACTCGCGATTTTTACAGATACAATTGATTTATTTGAACAGGTAATGGCTTCGCATATCAATTATAAATCCATGCGGGATATGATTGACGATGACTTGCTCGATTCATTTAAACAAACAATTGATATCCTGGCGTACGAGTTAGAAGCCATTGGGATAGCTATGCAAAGCGGCAGGAGATCCATTATGGATGAAACGACCAAAACGTCTATTGAAGAATTGCAACAACATTTTGATAATTACGAAACCAGGTTTGCAAACAAAGGTAACCACGAAGCACTCTTGAGTTTGGAGCAAGTGATTGAAAGCATCAAAGCCATTTACAACCGGCTCGAAATTATGCATCGCTATACGAGCTATGATCCAAAATTCAATGCCGTTGTGGATCAGGATGTCGATAGAAATAAATTCATTGATTCAACGGATATTACATTGGAGACATTTTTTTCTAATTTGAATTTAAGCTCCAATATTTTCCGCTACTCTTTGCGTGTATCCATTATCATGCTGGTTGGTTATTTACTACTTCGGTTTTTGCCGGTTGGTCATAACTATTGGATACTGCTAACCATCCTTGTTATTTTGAAACCAGCTTACAGTCTTACCAAGAAAAGAAATATTCAACGCCTGCTGGGCACATTTATCGGAATTTGTGTGGGTGCCATCATTTTATATTTTATAAAAAATGAAAGCATATTAATTGCCATTATGGTGCTGATCATGATTGCTGCTTATAGTTATATGCGTGTCAATTATCTTCCTTTTGTGGCGCTCATGACGATTTATCTTTTAATATCTTTCTATTTATTAAAGACAGATGATTTTAACCGCTTAATGATTGATCGCTTCATTGATACTGCTATAGGATCAGTGCTTGCTTTTATTGCTACCCGTGTTATTCCGCCTCAATGGGAAAAAGAACAAATGGCATCATTAATAAAAAAATCCATACAGGCAAATGCCTATTATTTTAAATATGTAACAGAAGCTTTTACCACTCAAACAATGGAAGTGGCATATTATAAATTTCTTCGGAAAGAAGCGTATGTCGCATTGGCTAACTTATCCGATGCTTTTCAACGCATGTTATCTGAACCGGAAAATAAGCAACACAAAGGACCAGAAGTATACAACCTCGTTGTAAATAGTCATTTGTTTCTATCACATACCTCCACATTGGCATCTTATATCCCTTTGCTAAAACATAAAATTGAAAATGCGCACTATAAGGCTATTGTAAAAGATACGCTAACCTCGATTGAAACAGATCAGATAATGAAGAGTACAACATTAGTTCTGAAGGATGAAGTAAAATGTATTTTAGAAGAAACGGAGCTGTTAAGTGATGCTGAAAAAGCAGAAGAGCAACGTATTTTACTAAAAGCTGTTACGGAGCAACTGCAATACACGCATAAAATCTCAAAAGATATTCATCGATTGCTTTCCAAGAATACAATCTCTTTTCATGGCGCTTAGGTGATATTCATTTGCTTCATTAGGAAGGAAGCGTTCATCGTGGCACATACGCCCTTTTTTAAAGTGTAGTCAAATGATAATTTATCGCCGTTAATTGTAATTTCAAAACACAGATTGCGTACATGTTGGGGTAGTTGTTGTTCCAATATGGAAAGCTCCACATCATGTGTCGCTACAATACCAACCCCATTTAACCGGATTATTTTTTTTATCAATGCCTCTGATCCTGCATGCTGATCTTTTGAATTGGTGCCTTTTAAAATTTCGTCCAATAAGAAGAAAACCTGTTGTCCATCTTCATAATAATTCATAAGCATTTGCAAACGTTTTAATTCCGCATAAAAGAATGATTCATTTTCCTGCAGTGAATCGTTGGTTCGTAAGCTGGTGAACAAAAGAATAGGTGTGAATTTGAATTTCGTGGCGCAAACCGGTAAACCAATCATGGCTAGTGTTAAGTTAACTCCAATGGTTCTTAAAAAGGTGCTCTTACCGGCCATGTTTGCGCCGGTTAATAAATCAATTTTTGAAAGGCCTTCCTGCTTGTAATTATTTTTAATGAGTTTGTTACTGAGGATGAGCGGATGCCCTACTTGCTCGGCTTCCAAAATAAAATGATCGGATTCAACAACAGGATAGAAATAATCCGGATGATTGTGTGCATGCATACCTAAGCTCACAAAAGCATCGAATTCAGCGATGATAGAGATCCAGTTAAGGAAATCATCCTTGTGTTGGATTTTCCATTTTTCAATTCTCCACATCACATTGATGTCAAAAAGAAAAATTCCGTTTATGAGTGGTGCAACAATCAAGTTTAAGCGGGCATCCAACGCATCAACACGCTTTTTTAATTCTTTGATGCTTTCGCTTGCCTTCAACCCATTACCGCTTAATTGTTGTTTTAGAATGTTTAGTTTTTGTGAATCATAGTTTTCACTTTCTATTAATTGAATAATAGAAGCATATTTTTCAACGGTGTTAACCCTCCGGCTGAGCTGGTTATGAATTTTATTTGTCTTTTTTAATTTTTGTCCCACTACACCTAATTGCACAAAAAACAGAATATTGAATAAAGTGATATCGATGGAATTCATGAATTTGAGCGCAAGTGCAAGCAATGTAACTGCCGGCAACGCCACAGAAAGGAACTTTAGAAAAGGTGTATTATAGATGGGTGCTTCACTCAACCACTCCTTGATAATGTCTTTATCCTGGTTGTTTTCCTGGGCAAAAGAACCGGTTGCAATAAACTGTTGATTGAATTCCAGTTTTTGACTCAGGCATTTGACCGCTTGCTGGCGTTCGTAAATTTCGTTTTTATCATAAAATGGAAAACTAAGCCAGCGGGCCAATTGTATTCTCCCACCATATGAGCAGGTTCTATTTAAAAGCTGAAAAATAGAGCGGTTCCCGAAAATATCAAGATCGCTGATGTAAGGATGTTCTTTATTGATGAACTCTTTGCCTTGATCAAATCGCTCAAATTTGCTGTTAAGCTGGTCAATTTCGTTTGTGTTTATTTGAATCCTGTTTTTGAAATAATCGATTTGACGTTGTGTTTTAACCTCGGTTTTTACTAAATAGAGAAACAAGGCAACGATTACAGGAACAAGCAAAAACGCGTATGTCAATGAATGCTGGACAAGAATAAAAAATAAAACAAAAGAGGTTATAAAGGCAATGAGACGTGTGTAAAAAATAAGGTTAAGGCGTTTTTTTGCAACTTGAATTTCCTGATTGAAAAAAATTGTTTTTTCATTATAAGAAGCGACTAACGATTCTTTTGGGGTCATTTGTAGGGTATTTGATGGTTTTTTGGGTTGAAAACCCGGCCAAAAATACATAAAAATTATTTCTTATTTTTGCATCTGGTAAGCTTGAGGCGTACAGGGTAGAAATGGTTTTAATTGCAATCGCAAACAAATGAAAATAGCATATAATTGGTTAAAGGAATATGTAAATACAAATTTACAGGCAGAACAGGTTGGTGAGTTACTGACCGACTGTGGTTTGGAAGTGGAAGCCATCGAACAATTTGAAATGGTGAAAGGCGGATTGAAAGGTATGGTGGTAGGCGAGGTGAAAACCAAAGAAAAACATCCGGATGCCGATCGATTGAACTTAACTACCGTTGATATTGGTACAGGAACACTGCTTCACATTGTATGTGGTGCAAGCAATGTGGAGGTTGGGCAAAAGGTAATTGTCGCAACAATAGGAGCCACCTTATATCCAACCACCGGTGAGCCGTTTGAAATCAAGAAATCAAAAATACGAGGACAGTTATCCGAAGGTATGATTTGCGCAGAAGATGAAATTGGCTTGGGTACCTCGCATGCCGGGATTATGGTGCTGAATGAAGATGCTGTTGTTGGAATGCCTGCTGCCGGCTATTTTAAACTGAAATCAGATGCTGTTTTTGAAATCGGATTGACACCTAATCGTGCAGATGCTGCATCACATGTTGGTGTCGCCAGAGATGTAGTTGCAAGTTTGAACTGCAAAGCAAAAAAAGAAGAAAGAGAATTGATATCCCTGAAATTACCAAACGTCGATTTGTTTCAACCGGATAACAATCAATTTGGTATTTCTGTTACAGTTGAAGACGCAGTTGCTTGCCCGCGTTATTCGGGCGTAACTATACAACACATAAAGGTTAGCGAATCTCCAGAGTGGCTGAAAAATAAACTAAAATCAATTGGTGTGCGATCCATCAACAATGTAGTGGACATTACCAATTATGTGCTGCATGAACTGGGACAACCCATGCATGCATTTGATGCTGCTAAGATTAAAGGAGATAAAGTCATTGTAAAGAAATTAAAAGCGGGAAGTAAATTTGTTTCCCTGGATGGTGTAGAGCGTAGCTTATCTGATGATGATTTGATGATTTGTGATGGAGAAAGCAATCCCATGTGTATTGCCGGTGTATTTGGTGGAATTAATTCCGGAGTTACGGAACAAACAACAACCGTTTTTTTGGAAAGCGCTTATTTTAATTCTACTTCCATTCGAAAATCCTCGAAAAGACATGGATTAAAAACAGATGCTTCTTTCCGTTATGAGCGTGGTGCTGATCCCAATATTACGGTGTATGCCTTAAAACGTGCTGCACTACTGATTAAACAAATTTGTGGAGGCGAAATTTCTTCAGACATTATTGATCTGTATCCAAAGAAAATAGAGAATTTTAAAGTGGCATTTTCATTTAGTAACTGTGCACAGTTGGTAGGAAAACGCATTGATAACGATACAATAAAAAATATCATCTATGCCTTAGGGATTGATATCGAACAGGAAGGAAATGATGCCTTATTGCTTTCCGTTCCTCCTTTTAAAGTGGATGTTCAACGTGAACAGGATGTGATCGAAGAGATTCTTCGTATTTACGGATACAACAACATTGAAATACCCGTATCACTTAACTCTTCTTTAACATTTGGAGAGAAACCGGATAAGGAAAAAATTCAAAATGCTATTTCTGATTTACTTTCCAATAATGGCTTTAGTGAAATCATGGGCTTGTCGTTAACCAAAGCGGAGTATTCAGAAAAATTGCAATCCCTGAATCCTGCACAACAAGTGTTGATGCTGAACCCCTTGAGTACGGATTTGAATGCCATGCGTCAAACACTTTTGTTTGGTGGTTTGGAGACAATCGTATACAACCAAAACAGAAAGAAAGCAGATTTAAGATTGTATGAATTTGGCAAAACCTATAGTGCCATTAAAAATGATAAAACCACAAAATACATAGAATCAAAGCAACTGGCGGTATTTATAACGGGACGCAAAGAAGCAGAAAGCTGGAACAGTAAAACGGATGCCGTTAACTTTTATACATTGAAAGGAATCGTAGCATCCATTCTGGAACGCTTGAATATTACTATTTCTGTTAAAGAGTATAGTGGAGATGTGTTTTCACAGGCTTTGTCTTATCATTGGAATAAGAAGAATATAGTGGAGTTTGGAAGTGTTTCCAAACCTATCCTGAAAATGCTCGATATCAAACAGGAAGTATTCTACGCAGCGTTTAATTGGGATGTGATTGTAGAAGCGATTGCTACAAATAAACCGATCATGTATACGGAGGTTGCAAAATTTCCTGAAGTAAAACGCGATTTGGCATTATTGATTGACAAGGCTGTTCCGTTTGAGCAATTGGAGACACTCGCTTACCAATCGGAGAAAACAGTCCTAAAAAGTGTAAACCTGTTCGATGTATACGAAGGTGATAAATTACCTAAGGGTAAAAAATCCTATGCCTTGAGTTTCATTTTACAAGATGAAAACGCGACGCTTACCGACAAACAGATTGAAAAAATAATGGAAAAGCTGATCAAAACCTACCAGGAAAAGGTAGGTGCAGAGATCCGATAATGCCAGGCAGATATTAAAAAGAGCATTTATGCGTTTTAGTAATTGCTTATCTTTACAGGATGCGTTTAGCCTTTTTCTTTCGCAAAATTAATTTTAGTGCTCTTTTTTTTAAAAGGGTACTCTTCTTTATTTTTTTTTTATTTCCTCTAATTTCTTTTTCACAGGAAACCACCAAGGATACGGTAAAAATACAACGTGATTCTTTGAACGACGTAGATAGTTTAACGCATGAAGTAATTTACCAGCAAACGCCCTCCAAGAATACAATAAAAATCCCACATGATTCTTTAAATGGAGTGGACAGTGTGAAGCAGAACATAACATTGGACACCACTATTCAAGCTGCGCCCTTGGCTATTTTCCGCAGGCGGAGTTATATCTTGCAGTTGCAATCTATAAAAGATAAGGATCTTCTTTCCAAGGTTGATTACAAAAGAAATTTTACTTCGCCACAAGCACGTGATAAAGAGTTGCAACAGATTTTATTTGTAGCATTTGATAATGCTTATCTCACAGCGCAATATGATAGTTTAATAAGCGATTCGCTGACGATGACAGCTTATTTGAATTTTGGTAAACAATACAAGTGGGCCAGTTTAAAAAAAGGAAATATTGATGAAGGTGTATTGAGCCAAATTGGTTTTCGTGAGAAATTGTACAGGCATAAACCTGTTTATTTCAAAGATGTAAAAAAAGCACAAGAGCTGCTTATTCAATATTACGAGAACAATGGATATCCTTTTGCAGCGGTTAAACTAGACAGTATGCAAATTCGGGAAGGGGAGCTGGAGGCCGTTTTTAAACTAACGAAAAACAAGCAATGCAAAATAGACAGTATTGTTATTCAGGGAAATGCAAAGATTACAAATGTGTATATGTACAATTACCTAGGTGTTAAACCAGGGGATTTATATAACGAAGCTCAGCTCAGAAAAATCAATATACGCATTGCAGAGTTACCTTTCTTGAAAGCGTCACGTTCTGCAAATGTCGTATTTACAGAGAAAGGAACCAAACTTTACTTATACCTCGAAAAGAAGCATGCCAGCCAGTTTAATGGAATTATTGGTATGCTGCCGGATAATGTAACCGGAAAAATTGTATTTACCGGAGATGTACAATTGAACCTTCAAAATGGGTTGGGACACGGAGAAATAATAGATCTTAATTGGAGACGATTACAAACACAAACACAGGACTTGAAAATGCGATTGGTTTATCCCTTTTTATTAAGGAGCCCACTGGGGGTTGACTATAATTTTAAATTGTATAAAAAAGACACGACCTTCCTGGAGGTTACGCAAAATATTGGTTTGCAATATTTGTTAATCGGAGGAAATTATTTCAAAATATTTTACAACAACAAGCTATCAAATATTCTTTCCACAAAAGGATTGGAATTCGCCACCACGCTTCCTCCTTATATTGATTATAACACAAACCTATATGGTCTTGGATTTAGGTTTGAACGGTTGGATTACCGCTTAAATCCTCGTAAAGGCTTTTATTCGCTGGTGAATGCAAGTGCGGGTACAAAAGTGATTAAGAAGAATGCAAAACTCAATCCGGTGGCATATGAGGGAATTAAGCTGAATTCAGGTATTTATGCCGGCGATTTGGATGGTGGTGTGTTTATACCGGTTGCATCACGTATGACTGTCAAAGTAGGTGTGCAAGCCGCATTCCTGCAAGGCGAAACCACGTTTCAAAATGAGTTGTTCCGCATTGGCGGATTGAAAAGCTTGAGAGGCTTTGATGAAGAATCCATTTTTGCATCTTCCTATTCCATTTTCAAATTGGAATACCGCTATATCCTGGAGCAAAATTCCTACATGTACCTGTTTGGGGATGGAGCCTGGTATGAAAACAACAGCGTAAAACAATATGTGCATGATACGCCTTATGGGTTTGGTGCCGGTATTAGTTTTCAAACCAAAGCAGGCATTTTTTCTATCAATTATGCACTGGGCAGCCAGTTTAACAATCCTATCCAATTGCGTAGCGGTAAAATCCATTTCGGAATTGTAAACTATTTCTAAGTGTAACTTCACTCCTGTTTTTTTTGATCCGCCTGTATTTTCAGTGTTTTTGACCGATAATGAATTCCACGAATCATGGTTAGTAAACTCTGAAAATCGGTCGCAAAACGAACCGAATTAATGTGTAAATTAGCCTTTATTTAATTTAGGCGGATGTCAGTTTTATTCTTAATAATTGGATTGCTACTCGGAGGGATCATTTCATTTTTGTTTCTGAAAGGAAAACAAAATGCCAATGTGGATACTTCTGCTTTTGATAAAAAAATTCAAGAGCTGGAGATGGCGAAAGCAATAACGCAAACACAGTTGGATAGTGCAGCTGCGGAAAACAACCGCTTAAGCTTAGAGAACAAAGATTCACGGGAACGGTTTGCAGCAGAGTTGAAAGCTACACGCGAACAAGCAAGCGAAGAGTTGAAGCAGGAAAAAGAAAAGTACAATGCAGAGTTGAATTCCTTACGAACAGAACTGAATGATGCAAATGTTCGAATTGCTAAATCACTTGAAGCGTTTAAAGGTCAAGAAGAAAAGTATTTAACATTAAATAAAGCGCAAGAAGAAAAATTCGTAACCTTAAAAGGGGAGTTGGAAAATGTACATAAAAAATACAGCACCGAATTTGAAAACATTGCTTCAAAAATTTTAGAAGAAAAATCAGAAAAATTTACCAAGCAAAACAGGGAAAACCTGGATATTGTTTTGGGGCCTTTGAAAGAAAACATAAAAGCCTTTGAAGAAAAGGTGGAAAAAGCTTATAAATCCGAATCGAATGAGCGGGTGGAGTTAAAGACAGAAATTAAAAATCTGATTTTTTTAAATCAAAAGATAAGTGAGGAAGCCAATAATTTAGCAAAAGCATTAAAAGGTGATAATAAAAAACAAGGTAACTGGGGGGAGGTTATTTTGGAAAAAGTATTAGAGCGTTCCGGTTTAGTCAAAGATCAGGAATATCGTACACAATTTTCTTCTTCAAATGCAGACGGCAAGCGTATTCAACCGGATGCTGTCATTTTACTACCGGATAATAAACATGTGATTGTAGATGCAAAAGTATCCCTGGTTGCCTACGAAGCTTGCGTGAACGCTGTAACAGAAGAAGATCGTGAACGCTATGTGAAAGAACATTTGTTGTCGGTAAGAAATCATGTAAGAACGTTAAGCGATAAAGATTATCATAGCTCCACCGATTTTAATACCCCTGATTTTGTATTGTTGTTTATCCCAATTGAATCATCCTTCAGTGTAGCGGTGCAGGCCGATCAGGAATTGTTTAGCTTTGCATGGGATAAAAAAATTGTTATTGTTAGTCCTTCTACCTTGTTAGCAACGCTACGTACTATTGCATCACTTTGGAAACAAGAGCGTCAAACAAAAAATGTGATGGAAATAGCAAGAGAAGGTGGAGAGCTGTATGATAAATTCGTAGGATTTCTGGAAGACATGCAAAAAATTGAAAAGGCCATTGAGTTGTCTTCAAAAGCATACCTGGATGCCGTTAATAAATTGAGCACTGGAAAAGGTAATATTGTTCGAAGAATTCAACACATTCAACAACTTGGAGCAAAAACAAATAAAGATAAATCGATACCTGCTCGTTTTTTGCAAAATGATGAAACACCATCTATAACAGAAGAGACCAATTAAAATGAAAACAAAGAACCTGTTATTTTTACTAGTGATTATTATAGTTGTGGCCTGCAGTACTCCGCGAAATACAGGATACAAGCCGGAATCAAAATCGTACACGCATGAATCCAATACAATTAATTCTGATTTTATTGTGCATCATGTCAATGACTCCATCTCGGAGCTTTATTTTAAAATAAGAAGTAAAGAGTTGTTGTATACACGCCCGGATGGTTTCAACTTTTTTTCCAATGTATTGATTTCTGTGCGACTGACTTCAAACTATGATTCAAGAGAATTTAGTGACAGTGCCTCTGTTCGTTTAGTGGATCAAAATAATGAAGGTGCCGATAAGTTTTTAATCGGGAAAATAAAACTACGTGCACGCACGCTGAAAAATTACTACCTCCGCGCTACCGTATCCGATTTAAATAGAAATACTGAATTTACCAAGGTCTTATTTGTACAAAAAGATAATGATATCAACCGGCAAAATTTTATGGTACTATCAGCCGGAAATACAATGATGTTTACCAACATTGTTAAATCAAATGAGGAAGTAACAATTGTATATAAAGAAAAGATCTCCGTAAAACTGTTTGTAAATTACTACCATCGTGATTTTGCATTGGCACTCCCTCCTTTTTCGGAGACGGAAGTGAAACCATTTGAATATCACCCCGACAGTACATTTGCAGTGGAGTTGAAAGATGGAGTGGTGAACTTTATAGCAACAAAAAAGGGATTTTATCACTTTCAATTAGATACTACACAGCGTGATGGTCTTACATTATTTAATTTTTCGGATGGCTTCCCCAATGTAAAGAAAGTGGATGAATTGATTCCACCCTTACGTTTTATTACTTCAAAAACGGAATTTGAAGCTTTGTTAGCTACGCCTGATAAAAAAACAGCGGCAGATGAATTTTGGATGAGCTGCACGGCACACAATGCAGAACGTTCAAAAGATCTTATCCGTAAGTTTTATAATCGTGTACAAGATGCCAATTTGCATTTTACATCGTATGTGGAAGGATGGAAAACGGATAGAGGTATGATATTTTTAATTCAGGGGCCACCAAATGTAATTTATCGCGACGGAACCCGTGAAAATTGGATTTATGGTGAGGAGAACAGTGTTAACTCGGTAAGTTATTTGTTTTCAAAAGTAATGAATCCATTTACAGATAACGATTACGAACTGGAGCGCTCCCCATTATTTAAACCGCTGTGGTTTGCTTCCGTAGATGCCTGGAGGCAGGGGCGAATTTATCTTCAAAACAACTAATACGACTTATGCAAACAAAGGAGCAAAAACAAGAGAATGATAGTTTAATATTTGGAATGAGACCAGTCATTGAAGCACTCAATGCCGGTAAAGAAGTGGAGCGTTTGTTTGTTCAATCCGGATTAAAAAATGAGTTGGCTACGGAGCTGATGAGTCTTTTGAAAAAACACAATGTTCCGTTTCAATATGTACCCATCGAAAAATTAAATCGTCTTACTTCAAAAAATCACCAGGGTGTTGTTGGATATATTTCTTCTGTTGTTTATCAAAAAATACAGGATGTATTGCCGCTTATTTTTGAAGCAGGGAAAACGCCTTTGTTATTGATTTTGGACAGGATTACAGATGTACGAAACTTTGGTGCGATTGCACGTACAGCTGAATGCTCGGGTGTGCATGCCATCATTATTCCTTCCCGTGGTGCGGCACAAATCAATGCGGATGCCATGAAAACATCTACAGGTGCTTTACACACCATTCCGGTTTGCAGAGAAAATAGTTTAAAAGAAACCATTCATTTTCTACGGGAAAGTGGTTTGCAGGTAATAGCCTGTACAGAAAAAACAAGCGAGATGTATTATCAGCAGGATTATACCTTACCGGTTGCAATTATAATGGGATCAGAAGAAGATGGTGTTTCGCCAGAATATTTGAAGTTGGTAGATGCACAAGCCAAAATTCCGTTGCTCGGACAAATTAGTTCTTTAAATGTTTCTGTTGCAACAGGCATCGTATTATACGAAGCGGTTCGTCAACGTATGCTGGAATAATTTTTATCAATAGAATAAATAAACACGATAAATGAATGCCTGATTTTTTCAAGAAAAACTATTTTCCATTTATTTTTCTGTTTGCATTCGTTTTTATTTCCAGGTTACCATTCTTGTCGGCCGGTTATGGTATTGAGGAGGATTCCTGGGCCATTGCACTCGCTGCATTTCATACCAAACTAATGGGCGTATATGAACCCTCCCGGCTACCCGGGCATCCTTTTCAGGAATTAATCTATTCAGCGTTGTGGGGTAGTGGTTGTTACGTATTTAATGCCTTATGTGCGCTTTTTAGTGCAATAGGTGTTTTATTCTTCGCACTTATTTTAAAAAATTTGCAATTTAAACAATACCTGCTCGCCGCTATTACTTTTGCATTTGTTCCAGTGTATTTTATCAGCAGCACCTATACGATTGATTTTGTTTGGACACAAGCTTTAATCCTCATTGCTTTTTATTGTTTACTAAAAAACAGATTGCTGTGGTGTGGAATTTTTTTAGGATTGGCTATTGGCTGCAGAATTACCAGCGGCGTCATGCTACTTCCGTTCATGATTATTTATTGGCAATCCAATTTCAAAACAAACCTGGTTAACTTGTTGAAGATGGTTATACCGATGGGGGTTGTTGCCGTTCTTTTATTTCTTCCGGTCATCCTGATATTTGGTTCTAATTTTTTTATGTACTATGATCAGTTTCCTTATCCGCCTTTTCCAAAAGTAATGTACAAAATAACTATTGGAGTATTTGGTTTAATCGGCACACTGAGCTTGTTCTTTTTTTCAATTTGGTTTTTTATCAACAGAAAAAAATGGCAACGTGGGGAGGGGTTTAATTACCCACTTGATAAAAAAATTATTATCACATGTTATGTAATCATTAGTTTATACATCATCTCCTACTTCCGTTTGCCTCAAAAATCAGGGTATATGATCCCTACCATTCCATTCATTATTTTACTGTTTGGATATTACCTCAACAAAAAAAGTTTTACGTATTTATGCCTGAGTTTATTTATTTCTTCTTTTTTGTTTAGCATCAATTTAACGGATGCATTCAGAGGTTCCACACATTCAAAATACGCAGCTGTTTTTACAGTTGCTAAACAGGAAATATTTTTAGACCCTTTTTCAGGACCCATCTTTTCAGATTATTCAAAACGCAAACAGAAAATTCAATTTACAGAACAAGTGATTGAGAAAGTAAATGCGATGCCTGCAAGAGCGGTGGTGATTGCAGGGTGGTGGTTTAATGAAATTTTGGTAACCTCAATTGATCGGCCAGCCAATAGACTGGTTATTTATGAATCCTATATAGATGAAGCAAAATTAAAAGACTACCAGGAAAAAAAGTATGAAATTTTTTATTTGCCGGAACAAAATGTATACAATGATCTGATGTTCAAAATAAATGTAACAGATCAGTTTGCAAAACCTTTTATTGAATAAAAATTGAGCAGGCTTTATCATTTTATTTATAAACATCTTTAGCATCTTCATTAAATAATAAGTAAATTTCCAAAGGAAAGAAGTACTCACTTAATGGATTTGAACTATGCCAACAATCAAACAAACATATGAAATAGCTGCTTCTCCTGAACAGGTATTTGAAGCGCTTGTAAACGAAGAGATTATACAAGATTGGAGTGGGGATGAAGCAAAAATGTCGGGAGAAGTTGGAGCGAAATTCTCCTTGTGGGGAGGACAAATGTTCGGAACCAACCTGGAAGTAGTTAAAAATAAAAAACTGGTGCAGGAGTGGTGTTATGACCAGTGGGAGCAACCCTCAAAAGTTACCTTTATCCTTCAGGCATCTGAATCCGGTACAAATGTAGAATTGGTTCACGAAGATGTTCCTGAAAAATCACTGAAAAGTATTGAAGAAGGTTGGAACCACTATTACTTAGGTGCTATACAGGAAATGTTTATTGAAAAGCAAACAGCCTTCAAAAAGTATTAATTAAAGCAACAATGGGATATACGAGTACACAAGCGTGTATTGAAGATTTAGAAAAGCATGGACACCTCGTTCGTATCAAAGAAGAAGTAGATGCCAACCTGGAGATGGCAGCGATTCACTTAAGGGTGTTTGAAAATAACGGGCCTGCTATCTTGTTTGAAAATATTAAGGGCTGTAAGTTTAAAGCAGTTTCCAATTTATACGGATCAGTAGAGCGTAGTAAGTTTATTTTCAGGGACACGATCGATACGATCAAGACACTCATAGAAATAAAAAACAGTCCATTAAAAGCAATCAAGCAACCTTTCAAGTATGCAGGTGTTTCACTCGCGGCATTGAAGGCATTACCTAAAAAAGTAAATTTCTCCGCTTCTGTTTTGCAACACCAAACAAGTATTGATCAATTGCCACAGA
>DASRRA010000110.1:0-4886 GCA_035696085.1 Bacteroidia bacterium
AGTAACCATTTTGACAAGTTAAATGTATTTAAAATTGTGATTGTTTTTAATCGCTTTTAAGGATTCAAAAATAAGTTTGATGACATTTTCCACATCGTCTTTGTGAACACTTTCTACAGTGGTATGCATGTAACGCAATGGCAACGAAATAAGGGCAGAAGGAACACCGCCTATGGAGTATGCAAACGCATCTGTATCTGTTCCGGTTGCACGTGAAGCTGCTGCACGTTGGAATGGAATTTTATTTTTGGTAGATGCGTCTATAATTAATTTTAACAAATTGTTTTGTACAGCCGGTCCGTATGTTAGCACGGGGCCTTTTCCGCAAGCCAGGTCGCCACTGGTTACTTTATTCATCATTGGCGATTGTGTATCATGGCACACATCCGTAATGATGGCTACATTTGGTTTAATGGTTTGTGTGATCATTTCAGCTCCTCTCAAGCCTACTTCTTCCTGAACAGAATTGGTGATGTATAAGCCAAACGGAAGTTTTGTTTTTGATTCTTTTATAAGACGGGCAACTTCTGCGATCATAAAGCCTCCAATGCGGTTATCCAAAGCTCTGCCCACATAAAATTTATCATTCAGTACCATAAATTCATCCTCATAGGTAATTACACAACCCACATGAACACCCAGATCTTCCACTTCTTTTTTAGAACTGCATCCACAGTCCAGGAAAATATTTTTCAGAGAAGGTACCTCTTCTTTTGCCGCATCTCTTACATGTATAGCCGGCCAACCAAAAACGGCTTTTACAATTCCTTTATCCGTATGGATATTAACACGTTTGGAGGGGGCAATCTGGTGGTCACTTCCGCCATTTCTTCTTAAATAAATAAATCCGTCATTTGTTATATAATGTACAAACCAGGATATCTCATCCGCATGTGCCTCAATTACCACTTTAAAGGGAGCAGAAGGATTTATAACGCCTACCGCTGTTCCATAATTATCTACAAAATGATGATCAATATACGGCTTGATATATTCCAACCATAGTTTTTGTCCCTCGCTCTCAAAGCCTGTTGGCGAGGCATTGTTCAGATAAGCTTTTAAAAAATCATGGGAGCGTTGTGTAAGAATTGTTTTTGTTTTGGTTTTTCCTTTAGGTGCGGATTTCTTTGCCATACGTTACACGTTGTTGTTAGCTTGTTATAAAAATTACATTCAAGTTTAGTTAAATTAACCATGGAAGTAAACCTTTTTTGGAATATTCGGTATACAAGTACTTTGAACGTAGTTGCAAACGTAACGAATTACTTCGATTTAAGGAAAACTTATTTGAAAAGGAATTTGCAGTCAATTTTGAAAGTGAGCGAAACTCGATTATATTTATACACAAATACTTTAAAAATGGATTGCATGAGAACAATTAGACTAATTGCCATGATCCTTTGCATGGGTATTCTTCCCTCGCAAATCACAGCACAAACCGATACTGTAAAAGCAAAAATCCTCGATGATGGATCACAGGATGCTGAGAAAGCATACAACAGCGGTATTTCCAATTTCTCCGGAAAAAATTATGGAGCAGCAATCGCCGATTTTGATAAGGCGGTGGCTTTAAAACCAGACTTTGAAAGAGCCTGGTTTAACAGGGGAGTGACAAAGCATGAACTAAAAGATTATAAAGGTGCGATAAGCGATTTTGACAAAGCTTTAACATTGAAGGAAACAGAGGATGTTTACTTTAACAGAGGGCAATCAAAATATGCATTGGGTGATAAAGCGGGCGCTGCGGCGGACTATGAAAAGGCGATTGGCATAAAAAGTAATTATCCTCAAGCCTATTACTACAAAGGTGGAATTGCATTCGAAAATAAAGATTACAAAAATGCTATTGATGATTTTACAATGGCTATCTCTCAAAAGCCCGATTATGCTTACGCCTACAACGACAGAGCAAGTGCAAAACAAGAAATGAATGATATAGCCGGAGCAATTGATGACTACAATAAAGCATTGGTGTTGAATTCAGAAATGGCATTTGCCTACAATAACCTTGGTAGTTTGAAACGCAAAAAGGGCGAATACAAAGAGGCTATTGCCAATTACACAGAAGCCATCAATGAGAAAAAAGATTATTATGTAGCCTACAACAATAGAGGAACAGCAAAATATGAATCAGGTGACTATCAAGGCGCTATTGCTGATTTTACAAAAGCACTGGAATTGAAATCAGATTATGTGTTCAGTTTAAATAATCGCGCTGCTGCAAAATACAAATTGAAAGATTATAAAGGCAGCATGGATGATTGTACAAAAGCAATACAAATGAATCCCGAATACGGTTATGCGTATTTAAACCGAGGTATTGCAAAAGAAATGTTAAAAGATATGAATGGTGCCTGTGCCGATTTTCAAAAAGCAGCACAGCTGGGCGCAGAAGGCGCTAAAAATTATGCTGCTGAATGTCAGTAAGCTTCTTGTATTCTAGTTGTATAGATCATTAATTCTTTGAACATGAAAAATTTTACTACTCTTCTCTTTATTGTGTTGATGGCAACTGCTGTTGCACAGAACATTGAATTTACCAAGGATAATTTTAAAGAGAATAAAGATGGCCTGAAAGAGGCTAAAAATAATATTGAAAAAGGGGATGATCTGTTTAAAAACGGATCCTTGTATTATAAACTCGCATTAGAACCTTATTTGGCAGCAAATAAATTTAATCCCAACAATGCCCTGTTGAATTATAAAATTGGAAAATGCTATTTGTATTCCAACATGAAATTAAAATCCATTCCATTTTTGGAAAAGGCATTGACTTTAAATCCTACTGTTGATCCGCAAATCCACTATGTGCTTGGAAAAGCGTATCATCTGGATATGCAATGGGATAAGGCCATACAGGAATTTAAACTCTTTCAACAAACACTTGGAAAGGGCGAAGAAGTAGCACAATTAAAAGAAGAGGTAAATAAGCGTATTGAAGAATGCAATACCGGTAAAGAAATGGTACAACATCCCGTTCGTGTGTTGATTGATAACGTTGGTCCTGAAATCAATTCACAATACCCTGATTATGGACCGGTGATTTCCGCTGATGAATCGATTATGTTATTTACATCCCGCAGACCCAATACAACAGGCGGAAAAATGGACCCCCAAATCAATGAACCGTTTGAAGATATTTATGTTTCCACACGAAAAGGAGGGAAATGGACGACAGCTGTGAATATGGGACCGCCTATCAATACCGAAGATCATGATGCGAATTCAGGACTTTCTGCGGATGGGCAAAAATTTTTGATTTACATCGGTAAAAATAATGGCGACCTCTATGAAGCAGAGCTAAAAGGAAGCACCTGGAGTAAGCCGGAAGCCATGAATAAAAATATCAATACGGATTTTCATGAGTCGTCGGCGTGTTATTCACCTGACGGTAAATCCGTATACTTTGTTTCAGATAAACCAGAGGGTGGATTGGGTGACCGTGATATTTATTTATCCATGAAAGAGAAAAAAGATAAATGGGGAAAGGCTGTTAACCTGGGTAGTGTTATCAATACGAAGTATGGTGAAGAAGGTTGTTTCTTACATCCGGATGGTAAAACCCTTTATTTTAGTTCGCAAGGACACAAAACAATGGGTGGCTATGATATTTTTAAATCCGTTTATGAAAATGGAAAATGGAGCGAACCGGAAAACTTAGGGTATCCAATCAACACACCGGATGATGATGTATTCTTTGTGGTTTCAGCAAGTGGAAAACATGGATATTATTCTTCTTTCAATGCAAGTGGATATGGCGAAAAGGATATTTATGTAGTTACCTTCCTCGGACCAGAGAAGAAAATGATCTTAAACAATGAAGATAATTTATTGGCCAGTTTAGCAGCGCCAATTAAAGAAACCGTCATTGCTCCTATTGTGGAAGTTAAAAATGCTTCCTTAACGATTTTAAAAGGAGTGATCACAGATGCGTTAACAACAAAACCATTAGAAGCAACAATAGACATTATTGATAACCAAAAAAATGAAATAGTAGCCAGTTTTACTTCGAATAGTGCGACTGGAAAATACTTAGTTTCTCTACCGGCCGGTAAGAATTATGGTATTGCTGTAAAAAAAGAAGGTTATCTTTTTCATTCGGAGAATTTTGATATCCCGGCCGCAGCTGCTTTCCAGGAAGTAACAAAAGATATCGCCTTGAAAAATGTGGCCGTTGGAACAAAAATTATCTTAAAAAATATCTTTTTTGATTTTGATAAAGCAACGCTTAGACCAGAATCCACGAATGAGTTACAACGTCTAGTCGCCTTATTGAACGAGGTTCCTACAATGAAAATTGAAATTTCTGGACATACCGATGCCAAAGGTGCCGCTGATTACAACCAAAAGTTATCACAGAATCGTGCAAAAGCTGTGGTGGATTACCTGGTTAAGGCTGGTATTGCTGCCGACCGTTTAACATTTGCCGGTTATGGTAAGGATCAACCGATCGCAACTAATGATACGGATGAAGGCAGACAATTAAATAGACGAACCGAATTTAAAATCATCAGTAAATAACTATCTTGTGCGTTCAAAATAAGCTTAATGCAACATAAGCTCATTATAACGGAAGATGGTTCGCACTCACTCTTTGTAGAAGAGTTGAATGAGCATTACCATTCTATCCATGGCGCAATTAAAGAGAGTAAACATGTTTTTATAGAAGCGGGCCTTAAGCACACTAGCCGTTTAAAATCGCAAATCAACATACTGGAAGTTGGTTTCGGAACAGGATTGAATACATTTCTTACCGTTCTCGAAAGTCAACGCTTAACAAATACCATTGCTTATACAGCGTTAGAAGCATTTCCACTCAACGCACAAGTTGCTGCTACACTCAATTATTCCCATTTGCTTGTGGAAGAAGCCAATGCGGAAATGGC
>DASRRA010000111.1:0-6907 GCA_035696085.1 Bacteroidia bacterium
ATATTGATGACCAGGGAACCTTCACTCAAAAAAATGAGAGCACTTATAACTATGATTACGACGAAATTGGTAATTTAGTAAAAGATAAGCAGGAGAAAATTACGGGTATTGAATGGAATGTGTATGGCAAAATAAGAAGCATACACAAAGTGGATGGTACAACAAATACGGACATCACATTTAAATATGATGCACAAGGAAACAGGATCAGTAAACGGGTGGAAGTGCAAGTGCCGCTGCATCCAAGCCAGCCTGCAACAACGTATTACATAAGAGATGCAAGCGGCAATGTGATGGCAACTTATGAGATCAAGTATCCGGCTGATGCGCCGTCATTGTTCTTGACCGAGCATCATATTTATGGTAGCAGCAGGTTAGGTATTGCCAACGAGTTTGGCTTTGACCCTGATACATTACCGATTCGTCAGCTAGGAACAAAGCGGTATGAATTATCCAATCATTTAGGAAATGTATTGGATATCGTATCGGATAAGAAGATTGGACATATTAACAGTGGCAGTATTGATTACTGGAATGCGGATGTAAGAAATGCAAATGATTACTATACCTTTGGTAGTCCGATGCCAAATCGTAACTTTGAAGCAGGCGGAAGTGACTATAGGTATGGGTTTAATGGTCAAGAGAAGGACGACGAGGTCGTAGGCAACGGGAATCAATTAGATTATGGAGCAAGAGTTTATGATCCAAGGTTGGGCAGATTTTTAAGTATCGATCCTCTTAGTGCTAAATATCCAATGCTATCTACATATCAATTTGCTAGTAACAGCCCAATAAGCGGAGTTGATTTGGATGGATTAGAATATTATTATGCTGCTAATGGTACATTCTTGGGGAAAATTGGAACTAGTACTGAAGTTAAAGTTACAAATGATCAGGACGCAAAAGATGTTCAGTTTGCAATATCGGTCGTAGGAATGAATGGGGCGTCAAAAGAAGGAGTTGAATATTTTACCGCTAAAGCGAATAGACTTAGCACAGATTTGGGAATCGACAACGAAACCCTCACTGCTTTTGCATCGGTGGTTCATAATGAATCTGGAGGTAAAAAGGAGTGACCTTCAACAGACGACCTTTCTGATTTTTATTCCAGAAGGTCTGTTGAAGGTCACGACGTTTTTGGCCTGAAGTTACGAAGGCAAAGTAAAATTATGCTTATCTAATAATTATATTTATTTTAAGATATGATTATTGCTTCATTAAATTTTGTTTATGAAAACGAAAGGCGAAAATCTTTTCGTTTTTTTATTTCTAAAAGGGAAACTACAGTGTTCATTTTTAATGTTCATTGTTGAATTAAGAAGCACCTGCTTTTATTTCTAAACCTGATTGCAGCGGAAAGCCCGCCTTCGCCAAGGCTACGGCGGGTGAGACCCGATATTAACATTCATACCTGTGCGTAAGCAAGGCGGCTTGAAGCGGAAAGCAGGAATGCTGTTTATGAAATTTGCTGGGAATACTCCTATTCAGGTCGCCCTGATTCATTTTCTACTTTAAAACAGCTGGTACATTATATTGATAGATATGATCTAAGGGTTAACGCGGCGATTGGGGTAGAAGAATCTTGTCGGTCGATTTTTGATTTTCGATTACATTTAGATAAGGTTAAACAAACACATGATTGTATACTGGGTATGTTCGCTTTAAACCCCTATACCTTTGATAAATATATTAAATCAGGAGTATCTCAGCAACCAATAGTAATCAAAGAGGAATATCCCAATTCAAAGTTAAAATGCTTAGAGCAGGAAACTCTGTTTCAACACATCCTGATCATAAGCTATATATGTGCTCTAAAAATTTATATATTGCACAAACAGATTCTAAAAAAACAAATATCTCCAATTGAGGCATATCGTTTATTTTTTAATTTTAAAACAAAAAAAATAAATTTTACAGCTTCAACCATTATTTCCTATGCTACTCACTTATTTGGCGGAGTTTCTTCTATTACTCGTTTGTTAATTGCAAAAAATAATGTATCAAATGAAGAAAAGTTACATAAGATTTTCAACGGAGCAATCGATTTAATATATCCTTATCTAGTAAACAAAGTTCCAAGACTCCTTTCATCAGATCAATCCAATTTAGTCCCTGTTTTCGTTACTAAAGATAAATACATTGCAACGCTACATTGCAATATTAATACAAAAATAATATTTGCGGAACAGTCGGAAGGGTTAAATTATCAGCCCGAACTCACTGAAATAAATTTTTTAGAAGATAAAATGAGCTGGACGAAAAATGAATTGGAAGAAATCAGAAATCTATTTTATGAAGACGCAAAGGAAAGAATTAATAATGTAGTCACTAAACCAAAAACCTCTATTCAATGGATTCCTCTGGCAAAAACTCTGGAAGAGGAAGTATGGGAAATGTTTTAGGAGAGATTCATGTATTCGTTCATTAAATTTTATGAGTATTGGAAATGCATTATTACTTTATTAGCGTTGTTGTAAATGAGCGATATGTTTATTAACTGTTATCGATCTTCAATTCTTCTTCATTTTTACAAATATACATACGACTGTGGTGGTAAAACGTTAAAATCGTCTTGTATGTTTAACGGTTTTCTGTATTTTTTTATGTTTTTAATTTTAATTGCGTGTGCAATTTCTCTATCTGCAAAATATTTGTAAAAAAAATCTTCTGAAATTCCAGAAAACTTCTTTGTTTGTTTCCAAATTTCACTTGGAATGGAACTCAAGATGTTTTCGATTTCGAATTCCCCTATAACCAGCTGGACAGGCGATGAAGCATAAACAACAACCGTTTTTACGTTAGGATTTTTAAATATGACCTTCCTAAATTCATATTTCTTCTTGCCTTCAAATATTTTGAATGCGAACTCCGGTTTAATAGACAATAATACTTTCATCTTAATTACACTTAAATGTTAATATTCCTTTCAAAAAATCATATAACCAATTGGAGAAAAGCTCTATTATAACAGCTATAATAAAAGCAACCGCAAAATACTTTAAGATAGTTTTCCAATTATTTTTTTCATACTTAGTCTTTATTAATGTTGAAACACTTTCTTTAGCATTTTCCTTCCAATGATATGCCAAGTATACGTTGTTTTTATTGTTTTCAGGAAGATCGACGTAATTATCCCAACGATAGTTTTCTAGATTTCTGCAGCTGATAAATGGTTGATGATTACCAATGACTTCTTCTTCATTAGAGCAAATAAAAAAGAAATGTTGTTTTTTTATTTTTAATAAAACTTCTTTATTTATTTCTTCAATTAAGTCATGATTTAAATCTCTGATTTCATTAACTCTGAAATCGATCATTTCTATTTGAGAAAAAGCACTTTCTAAGACGGAATTCGTAGGTTTACTAATTGTAGAAAGTGAATCGATAAATTTTCCCTTGAGTCTGAACCTATAGTATGTTTTCTTGTCTTGTTTTAAAACTTTTATTTTGAGAATCGTTCCACCGTATTTATTATTTTGAAATTCAATATCATTTTTCGAAGTTTTATATACAGTAAAAATGAAATTATTAGTCGAATCATTGATCTCATATAACTTTGTAGTAGCATTTGAAGTTACCTTGTAATTTTCATTGAAAATTGCACTTACTAAATCGGCCTTATCAATAAATTTCGAGACAATATCTTCAAAATCATTTTGAGTAATTTGACTTGGAAAAAATAGGTTTAAAGTATCTACATTTAATGTATCCTCTATTTTAATTCCAATATCTAAAAATTTTTGGTGTTTTTTCGTACCATTGGGTATTTTCCAGAAATTAAAATGTAGTTCAACTTCACTCAATGTACTTTCTCGGCCTTTAGATGGGCTGTACCATATAGCAATGCTTTTCATTTACGATCTCTATTTTAATCAGCGATGAAGCTTTCATCGCTTTTGGTGGCTTTTAAAATGTTATTAAACTGTTCTTTTGTGATTTTTTTAAAACCTCTTGGCGCATCATTTACGCCGCTTAGGACTTGTAAGTCAATTAGCTCCTTCATATTTATCCTATGCGGAAACGAGTAAATATATAAAAATCTAATGACGAAAGGCTTTATAATCTGATAACGCCACATTGAACGAAGTTGGTCTTCCGGGAAAATACTACTTTTTCTGCAATATAAAACAAAATCATCCTCGTCTTTGAAATCATATTTTGCCTCTTGTACCACACCAATAGTAGAAACAACACTTTTATAATAACCTCCTGTTCTATAAAATACAAGAGTGTCACCTATTTGAGGATGTGGTTCCAAAGCTCGTGAAACATAAACTTTGTTTATTCCATTTCGATGTGGAAAGTCTTCGATAAATTCTTCAGGCGACTCTGTATTCAAAATAGAATCCGGTAACAATTCTGTGTGATAATCAGGATAAATTGGTACAATAAAACTGTCTTTATGCCTTGAAACAAAAGGATAATGTTGCTTTAAATGCTTTTCATCAGTTTTTTTGCTAAAATCTCTTATGTAAACTAACTCATCATTTTTTTTACCCCAAAAAGTAAATCCCCATTGTTCAAGTAAGTCAATTAATCTTTTTTGCTCATCACGCTTATCAAAAATGGTCAAATAGATTTCGTCTACTTTATTTTTTAAAGCATTATCAAAAATGATTTTTATAAATCGTTCACCTAATCGGAAACCATTATTAATAACTTTAAATGTACCTACTTTTAGACGTTTTTTGGGAAGGAATGCTGGCGAAATATCAATGTAGTTTTCATCATTTTCTTCCACTTTTAGATATAAAAAAGACAATAATAAACCATTATTTGAATTTACTGTTATGTAAGCCTCTTCGTCAAATTTTTTGATAAACCATTTATCAAAACCAAGATAATCTTCTTTCAGGCTCGTGAAAAAGTCATCATTTAAATTTATTCTGCCGAATTTTAATTTCTGAACATTTAAAACTTTATAGTTAACCAAATCAGGGTGTTCTGCAAAAGTTTTTTCCAGGAACGAATCAATCGTAAAAACTTTGTCATCAATTCCTAATTCAACGCCTTTTTTGTGTATTTTCTTATCCTCGGTAATTAAAATATCAACACGACCAACATAAACCTCATTTAAAAGTTGTGTATCGTTTTTGTCATTTTCATTTACGTCAATTTTTTCAGAAATTGTTATAACTTCTTTTTGTAAGGGAGAAGGAATTTCTATGTGTTCGTAACTATCCAATTTTATTTGAAAAGTATCAACAGTTTGTTGATTTTTGTGTTTCTCAATTTCAGAAATAGTTAAGGAATGAATGCACTTTGCATATCCCGCTCTTTCTAGCCAGCGATACAAAATTCCGACATCTTGATTAATAACCTTTGATGCTTCCCTGTGAATGATAATATTTGTGTCTAGCAGTGCTTTCATTTAAAAGCTAAAGTGTTACGTAGTGAATTTAATAAATCAGCTGAGTCTTTATGAGTACCAATATTTAAAGTTATTCCTAAAGCTTTTGACAGATATCTTGCATGAGCCAACTCCTTATTTTGTAATTGTTTCAAAAGGTCATATTCGTATAATTTGTTATCTCTTGATTCAAGTCGTTGCTTTACTTCAGCAATATTACCTAAAATGATATTTAAAGAAAACGGGTTGATTTTTTTATAAGTTTCCAAAGGTACATTTACAATTTCATTCTTGTCATCCAATAAACAATAATGTCCATCTAATAAGTAATTTTTATTTTCTTTTATAATATTATTCAGTCCTGAAATTAAGCGATTTTGCGCTGTAGGAATATCTTTGACTCTTTTATTTTTTACATCACTGCTTATTTCTTCCCATTTCAAAAGTTCGCTTGCGGATAAATATTCCATATTTAACTCGTGACAAAGGTGCTGACAAATAGTACTTTTTCCAACTCCATGAATTCCTCCTATAAATGCTATATTTGAGAATGTATTCATTTTATTAAGAAATTTGGTGTCAATTTGTATTTATAATGTTTTCCCTTTGAATACAATGGGCTTATGTTATCATTCTCTCGCAGCCATTTTTCGTATCCTTCAATTGAAGAACCAGCCATATTTAAAACAAATTCTATCCCTTTAATAGCAACTACAAAGTACAACTCATCTTCTGGTGTTGCCAAAAAATCGCATTCAAAGATCATGTCCACTGAAATGCCATTTTTGAGAAAAAAGACTTCATCTTCTTCATATATCTTCCTTGAGCTATAAACCCAACTTTCATTTAGTTGATTAAATCGAGCATAATTTCTAATTGGATCTAACGCAACCTCTTCTGCAAATAAGTTTTGGGCACTCTTGTCGTGTTCTAGAATTTTTAAAGCCGACATCTCAAGTCCTATTTTTGCAAGAAATCGTGAAAATATTTTATCCTCTTTTGGAAACTCAGAATTAAAAGGTAATATAAAATGCTTTATTTCTCCCTTTTCAATTAATTCAAAGGAAGCGGTATCTAAAATCACTTCAATAGGTTTATTCTTATGAATAATGACATCTGCTTCATATTTGGTTATAGGAATTAGAGCTTTTCCTTTCGGAATTCTATTTTTTTTTGATTCAATTCCATTGCGATATCTTAAGCTCTGAAAATAACTCATTTCTAAGACTTTCTTTTCAACTTTTAGAGAAAAGTAATTATTGCATCCATCACAAACGATTCCTTTTGGAAGTACATTGTTTTTGTTTCCCAATGATTCGGGAACAATATGTTCAACACTTTTCGAACTTGAAGCGTCTTGTTTACAAAAGATACATTTCATCCAGATTAAATTGTTTCATTTTTGCCCTGAGATTGGGGTAAACTCTTATTGTTAGTCAATCCCATAAAGAAGATTTAAATCTGCCGCCGGTTTCCCATTATATAATTCTTCGAATGAATATTTAAAAAGGAAGTTATGCAGAAAAATGTTGTTTGTTGTTTTTATGTAAAAGTACT
>DASRRA010000112.1:0-4729 GCA_035696085.1 Bacteroidia bacterium
GTGTCAAGGTCGCCGGTTGCATCCAATCTCGCTACGATTCCTTTGGGCATGAAGAAAGAAGGCACAGTATAATGTCCCATACCTGCGGCTAACACTTTATTTTCTTTTGTCAATTCAATCGCATTGATTTCAGTGAACATATCGGATATCATTTCAAAATTATCATCTACCGTTCCATCACTATGTAAACAAGTCACTTTTGGTTGAATGTATAATTCAGGTGTGTTCCTGTAATTAAGCGCAATGTAAATTTTATTATCGCTTGAAATTTTGCAATCGAATACACTGCCTGTCTCTTCTATGAATGGTTGAAATGACATATCTGGTACTCCGTTTTCTGATAAACGTACAAAGGCATTGCGAGGCATATTGTTGACATTTGTAAAATCTCCCCCAACAAGAATATTGTTGTATTTATCAATTGTCAATTTTCTAACAGCACCGTCAAAGGTTGTAGCGAAGCTTTGATCGAATTTACCATTCGCACATAACCGGGCGATATTGCTGCAAGCATGGCCATTATAAGAAGTAAAGTTTCCGCCAATTACAATTTTACCCGAAGGCAATACAGCAATTGCATATATTTTTCCATTCGTTCCGGAGCCCACATTAAATGACGGATCGACTTCTCCATCATCTTTTAATCTGGCAATATTGGAAGAGGCTATTGCATTAAACTTTGTAAACTCCCCCCCAATAATCAATTTTCCATCCGCCTGTTTTACAGAAGCCAATACGCCACCAGTACATCCTTTTCGCTGATTAAATGTATCATCAAAACTTCCGTTTGTATTTAAACGAGCAATATTTCCGGAGCTTAAACCATTTAACTCAAAGAAATTTCCGCCTACTATCAGTTTACCATTATTTTGAACGGCAAGTGTTTGAATAGAGCATTCATTCGGATCTTCAAATACTTTACTATCATCCAATGCAAACGTTGAATCCGGTGTTAAATCTTCGTTCATTCTTACTACCACACGCTTGATGATGTTCCATTCAGGATTGTCGAATCCAAGTGCTAAAATTTTTCCATCGGTTTGAAGCAGCATTGAATTGATCCAGAATGATGGTACTAATTTCACCATTTCACCGTTTGTATTGAAACGCATTAGTATTCCATGATAAGGCATTGAACTTCCATTATCCTGGTTTGTACCAGCCAATAAAATATTTCCATTGTTTTCAATTCCTATGGAATTAATTTTGGGATATACATCACCCACACTATATACACACTCCGTAAAGCCATAATCACGGCTACCGTCCCCATTCAAACGAAGTACATCAATATAGTTTCGTAAATCACCAAAAAAGTTTTTTGCTTTACCGGCAATGATCAGTTTTCCATCCGGGCACATGGCTATTTGATGTATGCTAATAATAGAATCTGTCAGCGCAGCAGTAAAGGTGTCATCAACACTCCCATTCTTATTTAAACGAACTAAACCTTTTACAGGTTTGTTATTATAAGTAGTAAAATTTCCGGCAACAACAATTTTTCCATCCGGTTGGATCAACACTTTCGTGATTGAATTATTTGCTCCCACGCCACTGCGAAAGGTTTTATCAAAACTTCCGTTTGCGTTGACTCTTGCTATTTTATTGACTTCATAACCATTGTACAATGAAAAATCCCCCGCGATAATCATTTTAAAGTTGGGCTGAACAGCAACAGTATTAATAGTTCCATCGGTTCCTTCACCTGCATTAAAACTTTTATCAATCTTTCCATCTACGTTTATACGTGCCAATTTATTTGCAGTATAGCCATTGTAACTTGTAAACGACCCGGCAATTACAATTTTATCGTCAGATAAAACAACTGAAGCGGTTACCGTATTATTTGTTCCTTGCGTTGCGATTTTATCAGGTGTATTGAAAGTAAAATCATTTTGTCCATCTTGCGCCATCCCGGCCACAGTCAACATACACATCCACCCAATTGTTATAAAATATAACTCACGTGTATTTAGAATTCCTTGTAAAAATGTCTTCATAGTTATACAGTTTTTAAGAGTTTGATTCAGAAATTCAATGAAATGAAGTTGGGGGGATGACGAAGCAAAAGTACTACACAAATCTTAAAAACACCAAAGGGAAAAACACCTTATTTTGGGTAGTGATTTTCCCAAATGATTTTTTAACGTATTTAAAAACGCATTGTTCTTAATTCTTCTCTTTCCTTTTACTACGGCTGTAAGCACACTCACAACAAGTAATCATACCTTTATCAACTATATCAATTAATTTCTCTCGCATTTAAAAGACAAACCAGATACCATATCCAAATTATGAATGCAAACACTTGAATTGAGATAACTTTACACTATCTTTACACAACTTTTAAAAAACAAAAGTTGAAAATAAAGTACCTCATTTTAATTCTTCTGTTTCTTGTGGGGCTAGTTGTTTCAGCCATTCAGCCTCATGATTATTTCACGTTGTTACTTGAAATATTTCCTGCCATTATTGGCTTTTTTATTTTAATCCTCACGTTCAAAAAATTTTCATTTACTTATTTAACCTATTGCCTCATCCTTTTACATTGCTATATCTTGTTTATCGGAGGGCACTATACCTACGCGGAAGTACCGTTATTTAACTGGATTCGGGAGACTTGTCATCAAACGCGGAATAATTATGATAAAGTGGGACATTTTATCCAGGGTTTTGTTCCTGCTGTAATTGTGCGGGAATTATTCATCAGAAAACAAATTGTGAAACGAGGCGCTTGGTTGTCTGTACTCACTGTTTGTACCTGTGCAACCATTAGTGTATTTTATGAATTTTTGGAATGGCTTGTTGCTATTCTTACAGGAGAATCTTCTGATGCATTTTTAGGAACGCAAGGTTACGTGTGGGATACACAATCGGATATGTTATATGCATGCATAGGAGCTATTTGCTCTATTTTACTTTTAGCGAAAATACAAGACCGTGAAATTGAAAAATTGAGCGCTCCTACCACTTAAAATTTATTGCAAAAAAAAATGTGAAGGGGAAGCCTTCACATTCTTGCCAATAAAGTCATAACCAACATTAACCAAATGAATTAACTCTAACTAAACCTAGAATTACCCTATGTCGCTTATTTATTATTGGAGTTATTATTTTAAAACACGCAAAAAAACGATAATATTCTATCGAAAGTATGCACAATCAGGTTATACTTATCCAAAGGTCGTTTTTCAATGATTAAAGGTATGCACCCGTGCATACATCAGTACATTAAGCTTTAATCGCATTAAATTTTTTGATTACACGCTGTAAATCAATCCCTTTACCCAACACAGGTTTAAAGATATCTCCTTGTTCCTGCAAGCGATCCATCGCATTAAAAATGGTAAAATCCTTCATTTTCAACCCCTTCTTAACTTCGTCCCAATGCAATGGCATGGATACGGTTGCATCCGGCTTCGGGCGTACGGAATACGGTGCTGCAATGGTGGCTTGTGGGCGGTTTTGTAAAAAATCCAAATACATTTTACCATTTCTTGCTTTTACAGCGCGTTCGAGGCTGGTGAATTTTGGTAGCTCTCCGTTTACAAGTGTTACTATTACTCTTGCAAATTCTTTTGACTGTTCGTAGGTATACTTAGCACCTAACGGAATATAAATATGTAAACCTGTTGAGCCGCTTGTTTTGCAATAACCTGTAACTCCTAAACTCTCCAATATATCTTTTGTTACTTGTGCTGCCTCAATTACCTGGTCAAACGAATTTTTATCCGGGTCTAAGTCAATGATGCACCAATCGGGGTAATCAGGGGATTGCACCCTGCTGCTCCAGGGGTTAATTTCAATACATCCCAGGGATACCATGTACAGTAGACTTGCATCATCTTTGGCAACTAAAAAATGTTTATCTGTTTTATCTCCATCGGTATGATATAGAAATGTATCTATCCAATCGGGAGCTTTACCAGTTACATCTTTTTGATAGAAGCCTTGCCCGGTAATTCCATTGGGGTGCCGATTTAACGATTGAGGTCTGTCTTTCAAATAAGGCAATATATACGGCGCTACCTGATAGTAGTAATTTAATAAATCACGTTTGGTAATTTTCTCTTTAGGCCAATAAAATTTACTCAGATTTGTAAACTTCAGTTCATGCCCATTAATTGTTCTTACCTGCGTCTCATCCGTTGGATTGAGCAGTGTTTTACGATCTGTATTTTTCACAGGCTTTAAATATGCTTTCACCTCTTTTGTTTTTGTGCCCGCAGTTTTCCTAATCATTTTTTTTGTTTCTGCTGCTGTTTCTTTCAATACATCTTTTGGTTTTTTATCTTCCCGCATTCCTTCAAATGACGGATGACGCATGATTCCATCGGCAGTCATTTCTGCATAATTAACTTCACAAACCAATTGTGGTTTTAACCAAATCGCTTCCGCGTGTGGCGGTTTCGATCGAAAACGCGAAGGTTTATTGACATCCGGCTTTTCTTCAAATGGTATTTTGGCTGTAATCAAAGGTTTGAATAATTTCAGCAACTCTTCTTGTTTCTTTAAACTAAAACCTGTACCTACTTTTCCGGTGTATCGCAATTTCTTTCCTTCAAATACCCCTACCAGCAATGCACTAAAAGGTTTACTGGTATCTTCGTTAATCGTATAGCCACCAATTACCATTTCCTGTCTTTTATTGGCTTTTATCTTTAACCAATATTTTGTGCGATCATTGGGAATATAAGGTGAGTCTGCCTTTTTAGCGATGATACCTTCT
>DASRRA010000113.1:0-2915 GCA_035696085.1 Bacteroidia bacterium
TAGACGCATATACTTTTCCATATCTTTCTTTTAAAATATACAACGTACATATAAAAGAAAATACGGGCAAGATCATTAAGTTAATATAATAATATACCTGGTTTTTGAATCCAACAAAAAAGTAGCTAAAGAACATAATACTTCCTGTTAGTAATAAAACAAATATGGCTAATAAAAAATGAGATAAATAGCGTCTGTTAAGCAGTATAAAAACCAAACTAAAAAAGAAAATAGCTGTGGTAAAAATATTAAACAGATCATTAAAATTATAAAAAATAGAAACTACCGTTTTTACCAAATCTTCATCTGATAATGCCCAAATAGGCCACCAAGGCCAAGCTTGCTTCGCAAAATAATCTGTTCTATGTTCTTCATTAAACACGATCGTCCATTTATACCAGGCATATACTACAATTAATACGGATGTAAAACCAATTATCGTTAACAGTATTCTATTGAAAATTTTTTTATCAATATTAAATTCGTTCCAGTTATTAAGCTCAATAAACGCAATTGCTGCAAGCGCAATAAAACTAATTGCGGAGTTGGCTTTTAGCAGAATGGCTAATGCGAAAAAAATCATGCTCCATATAAAGTTTGATCGCTTTTGATCTTTCTTATATTTCAGGATCTGCAACCAAGCCATAAATGTAAAGCTTAGTGAAGGAACATCCGTCAAAAAATTATTTGCATAAAAAGCAATCAATGGGCAGGAAAAAAGAAGCAGTGGAATAAAAAAAGCATAGAATCGGTCGCCTAGGATTATGAGCGTAATTTTATACAGTGCTAGTAGACCAAAAACAAAAATAACAAGATTAGTTAGCCTGAATAAATATTCATTTACCCCAAAGATTTTATATAAAATGGCAACGAAATAATAAATTAATGGACATTCTCCTGCTGCATAACCCTCTTGATTAAGACAATGATGTAGCTTAGGAAGAAAAAAATTCATATCATTTTGGTAGTAATTAAAGGCAATGGAAGTACAATCGGATTGTCTCCAAATGTCCATTGATGAGGGATGAAAAAACAGTATTTCATGATAACTGTAATACCAGCTAAGAATACAAACGACCAACAGAAATAATGCCTCCCATTTGAATCGTAAAATTTTTTGTAACATATTTTGAATTTGATAACTATTTAAAAGAAAGCAAAGTTGAAGATTTTTTTTTACGTTTCATATAAAAAGCTTTTTCTTTGGTGGTGGCAAGGAGGTACTGGACAGCAAGATACGTTTTTATATCAAAGTCTGAAGGTAACTTTTCCATAAAAACTTCTGTCAATTTCTCTGGCAGATGGAGATGAGGGAATAAATTCAGGGTGGTGACTATCCAGTAAATTTTGACCCACAACACTCAGTTGAAGCCATTTAGTTACCTTCCAACCTATTTGTATATCCAGGCTTATATAGCTTGGTACATAACGATTCGTGAGTACATCTACATAACGCAATACGAATCCGGATTCCACTTGTTTTGGAAAATCAAACATGGATTGAATTAAGAATTGATTTACAGGATCATCACTTTCAACAGTTCCTTTATTGAGGTCTTTACTATCCGTTTTTACTTTTAACTCCTTTTGTAAAAACGTATATCCGCCTTTTAATTTCCACCAGGCAGTTGGCTGATAGGTAGCGGCTAATTCCGCACCATAGGTATTCCCCTCTACACCGTTTCCGATCGTAAACGGAAATCCGGTAGGACTTTCACTAGGCTCTGCACTGCGTAAATCTTTATAGTTATTGTAAAAAGTAGATAGTGAAATAGAAAGAACCTCAACAAACTGTGATCGCCAACCTAATTCATAAGCCCATACTTTTTCCGGTTTAAAAGGGCCTCCAACAATAACGGGGAAGTTGGGAGCTAAAAATAAATTAAAGTCTTCATCAATACGTGAAGGTGTTCTCACGGCCCTGGATACTGATGTCCAAAGGGTATTTCTTTTTGGAAGTGCATAGGTTAACCTGGCGCTGGGTGCATATTCCATTCCTGTATACACGTTGTGCTCAAATTTACAACCCAGTGTCAGGTGTAATTTTTCCTGGATGATGCTTATTTTATCTTGCAGAAAAGTGCTGTATATATGGAGCAATTTGCGTTCGGGGTCTAAGTAGAAGAAGGGTAAACTGGTCGTTTTGTGATCGATTAAGCGCAGATCTCCTCCCCAAATTATTTCTTGCCGTTTTCCTAAAGCAAAACGATATTGTGCATCCAGGTCATATGTTTTCAAATTTTCCGTAAATCCATTTCTGAAATCTCTCCAGGTATGATCATAATAAGCGTGTACAGAAAAGTCAGATTTTTCTGAAAAGGTATGCATCCATTTGGCATGAATATTCCCACCCATGGCTACCACAGCGGAATTTTTTCTTCCATCGGGATTCGGGTATCCATCATAAAAATCGGATTGTAAATTGACTGCATCTTTTGTCGATGCTTGCCAATCCATTCGAAAACCAGCTTGACCGATTGACCATTCATCGTTTGCATTTGTGCTATCGCCAACCGGTTTAGCTAATCGAGTGCTTGCCTCTTTAAAAGCAGTTCCGTAAATACGGTAATAAACATTTTCCCCAACTTTTCCGCCATATCTAAAATTACTTAACCAGGACTTTTGAGTTCCTGCACCCGCTTCTACAAATAAGCCTTGTGTTTTCTTTGCATTTTTTGTGCTCACATTAATAACCCCGTTTACTGCATTTGCTCCCCATAGCGCTCCTCCGGGGCCACTTATTACTTCGATACGATCTATATCCTCTAATAATACATTTTGTACATCCCAAAATACACCTGCATAAAGTGGCGTGTAAACAACTCTTCCGTCAATCATAACCAATAGCTTAGAAGCAAGTACATTGTTAAAACCTCTTGCACTAATTGCCCATTGACTTGCATTTACTTTGGCCA
>DASRRA010000114.1:0-1764 GCA_035696085.1 Bacteroidia bacterium
AAAAAAATACCAGGTATATGAAACATGGAATCACAATAACAATACTAACAGGATTACTGGTAATATATATATCCTCTTGTTACAATAATAAATCAGACATACCGAGCCTGCCGAAAGTATCTTTTTTGAGAGATGTTGTACCGGTTGTTACATCAGGAGCCTGTGGCTGCCATAACAATGTAAATGCAAACAGTGCCAACAATAATGCAATCGCATTTTCATTGCCGGATACAGTAATAAATGGTCAAATAGTAAGAAGACCTAAATCAGATGCAATAGTGGCGAGAGTTGATACAATTGCACAGTGGGCAAACGATAAAATTCCTCACCCGGGTGGTGGTAATGTCTTCTTGACAGAAAATCAAAAAATACTATTCAGGAAATGGAAAGAACAGGGACAACCTTACGATGGAGGTGAAATAGTATGTGATGTTACCGGCAGTATTAAATACTCAACACATATAGTTCCTATTTATAATGGCACATGTAAGTCCGCAGGTTGTCATGGTGGTCGTGGGCCGGTTCTCGATTACAATAAGATGGTTGCAAACAAAAACACTTTATTAACTATGATGAATAGTGGCGGGAGCAGTGGCCATCCGGGTGGTGTAATAGGTTTATCATCCTGTGTCACAAATACCTTTAAAACATGGATCGTACAGGGACAACCTCAATAATTTATTCATCCAATAACGGAAAAGAAACATTTATAATTTAAAAAAGCTGATATGAAAAAGATATTATCACTTTTAGTTTTTGCCTCAGCATTCTTTCTTACTTCTTTTGGGCAGGATAGCCTGGCTGATGCGACAGTTGTAAAACCAAAAAAGAAGGTCAAGGCGACTTTTAATTCCAGCCATATAATTAATATGCATAGCGTTGAAATCGTTCCAAAAGGAAACCTCCAATTCATGATTGCACACCATTTTGGAGTGATATGGAATAAAGAGCAGGATGCCGGTCAGAACCTGGCCCAGGTATTTGGTTTTAATTCTGGTATTGCGCATACTTACCTGTCATTTGATTATTCTCCAGCAAATTTTGCTAATGTTGGATTTGCTTTAACCGGCAATTCAATGTTTGAAGGATGGGCAAAATTTAAGATCTTGAAACAAGCTGGTAAACAAAACAGCCCGGTTTCGATCGGATGGATCTCACTGGTAAACATCGATGCCCAATCGAATCCTGTGGATACGATTGAGGCAAATAAAATGGGCTGGAATAAATTCACCTATATGCATCAGTTAATGATAGCCCGAAAGTTTTCAAAAAGTTTTTCATTACAGATCATGCCGACATATATTCACTATAATATAGTACCGTACGGAATGGAGAACAGCAATGATATTTTTTCTTTAGGTATGGGCGCAAAATACCAGCTTTCACCAAATAAGGCTTTAACATTTGAATATTCCCACCAATTCAATATGTATGAGAATGTAATTACTAAAACCGGGAATATAGTTAATTACGAACCAAATCTGCTTTCGCTTGGCCTTGAATTTAATACCGGCGGACACGTATTCCAATTCTTTGTTGGTAATACAACGGCTGCTACAAACATTGAACAACTTACCAGGAATACAAATTTTATCAAAGATGGGAAATTCGCTTTGGGATTCAGATTGAACAGAAGCTTTTATCTCGGCAAAAAAGAATAAGGATTTAAAAATATTTTACAAGAAGCCAAAATTTTTAGGTCTCTTTTTTTATGCATTATCTTTTTATCAAATGTCAGATTTATCTGTACTTTTTAAATAAACA
>DASRRA010000115.1:0-1701 GCA_035696085.1 Bacteroidia bacterium
GTCACAGTTGCCAACAATGACAGTGCAATAAATACAGCTATCACAACAGAGGCCGCAAGTAGTTGGCTTGTATCTACTCTTTTCCTCTCAGGGTCTAACGTTATTTTATTGTTCACACGTAATACAGCAATAGGAATATGATTAAAGCAACCGAATTAAGAATTGGGAATCATATAAGATATAATCCTAACGGTGGCTTTGGCGATGTCATTGAATTGCACACTATCGGTAAACATACTGCCTATGGGAGAAACTTGGATAATCAGCTAATTAATTTAAAAATTGATTTAGATAGATGGATTGATCCCATTCCTTTAACGCCTGAAATATTAGAAGGGTGTGGATTTGAAGGTGATATTATAGATAATTTCAGATTACAAGTAGGGGCAGATTACACGCAAGGTTGTTTAATATTTTATATTTCGCCCAAGAGAAATAATATACAAATTTCTTATGGCTTAGGTGGCGATAAGAGTTCTTACATTTACCTTCCTATTCCAAAATCTTTACATCAACTCCAAAACCTATACTTCGCTTTAACTGGTCAAGAATTAAACATAAATCTTCATGTGGAAACTGCAAACTGAGGAAAACGATAAGCGCACATATACTAATTCCACAACAGGCAGTAAATGTATTACACAGAAAGTTTATACAGATATTGAAGGTAATAACTGGTATGCCTTTGAAGATTTATTGACTATCCCTTACACAAGGCAATTTGCAGCCACTAAAATAAGTTCTCTTTATGCTTTAGGGTTAAGTAAAGATGATTTAACCGGACATATTACCGGGTTAAAAACTATCTTAAAATCAAACGATCCTGAACGATACGAAAAGGCGTTTGCAAATGTTCTGGACTTTGAAAGTAAAGCCAACAATGCAACAGATCCACTGAGGCAATTAACTTCTTTAGTATGTGTTTATTTTATGCTTAATGATGAATCAATAGATTCTTTTCAAAATAACCTTCAGTTAAAGAAAATGGGTATTTTAGAAAACGATCCCGCAGCTCATTCTTTTTTTTTGAATCGGCAGATGAAGGACACCGAAACTTATATGATGCGCTTAAACGAAATTTCAAAAATTGCTTTGGTTCCACAGGCAGAACTCCCGGAAGTTTCAGTGTAGAAATTCAAAGGGCCGCAGATTCGGAGCGTTCTATGCAACTTATGGCTCGGAGTATTACAAACGGTGTATTATCAGAGAGAGACAGACTTTTTGAATATACCATTGGGGAATTTTACCAGGAACTATCTTTGTTCATCCAGGAAAACGAGCAAAAGCAGAAGGAGTTAGAAAAAATTAACAAAAAATAGTATTATTAATAGCTATTTTTCGCCAATGAATAAATTACTATTATTACTTTTTATACCATGCTTTATTCAGGCTCAAAAATGCCGGTATGATGTTGACACCTACGATAAATTTCAAAAGATTAGGAAAACAGAAAAAGAAATTAAAGTTGTAAAGAAATTCAATCACGGAAACGGTTATTTGACACTACGCTTATGCAAGTATGGAGATAATAGTTTCTTTAGACTTTATACAGCCTCTAATGATAATATGATTGTTGGACGTGGTGATACGGCAATACTTTTATTGAGCAATGAGGAATCTATTAAAGCTCATCCTTCTCAAAGTTTTTTTAGTGAGTACAATGGAGCAAGATATTTATTTGAGGGAACATATTTATTTTCA
>DASRRA010000116.1:0-12923 GCA_035696085.1 Bacteroidia bacterium
CGTTTATGAGAAAATTTAAACTGAATGTTTTTTCTTTATGAACAAAAAGTGTCCTCTGTTTTACTTCTTAGTTATTGCATTTTCGAGCTATTCCCTTGCTCAAACGAAATCTAATTATACAATTTCCGGTTATATTTCCGAGAAAGGCAGCAAAGAAAATTTACCTGGTGTGAATATTTATATCCCTAAGTTAAAAACCGGAACCACAACCAATACCTATGGCTTTTACTCCATCACGCTGCCTTCTGACTCAGTAGAGTTGGTTGTTTCTTTTGTCGGATTTCAAACGCAACACTTCAAATTTTTCCTTGACAGTAATAAACCACTTGATATATCGCTGGAGATTTCTCAGCTGCAGGAAGTCGTTGTGACTGATACAAAGACCGAGCGCATCAGCAAAGACGTTCAAATGAGCAAAATTGATATTCCCATTGAACAGATAAAAAATATGCCTACCCTATTGGGCGAAAAGGATGTGATGAAAACCATACAATTATTACCAGGTGTTCAGAAAGGTTCAGAAGGAAGTAGTGGCATATATGTACGTGGTGGCGGGCCTGATCAAAACCTAATTATTTTGGATGATGCACCCGTCTACAATGCCAATCACTTATTTGGATTTTTCTCGTTATTTAATGGTGATGCATTAAAAAGTGTGGAGCTTACCAAAGGTGGATTTCCAGCCAGATACGGAGGTCGATTATCATCTGTAATTGATATGCAAATGAAAGATGGTGATAAAGAAAAAATAAAAGGAGAAGCCGGGATTGGCTTACTTTCTTCACGATTAACTCTGGAAGGCCCAATTAAAAAAGACAAAGCCTCTTTTCTTTTTTCAGCGCGAAGAACCTATCTGGATCTTTTAATTCGCCCATTTATATCAGGGAAAGATGATGCAAAAGCAGGATATTATTTTTATGATTTCAATGCGAAACTGAATTATGTAATCGACTATAAAAACAAATTGTATTTAAGCGGTTATTTTGGAAAAGATAAATTTTATATACAAGAATCAAAACCAGATGCACAGAAAGGTCTAACTAACCGGGGTGGTATTGATTGGGGAAATGCGACAGGAACCTTACGTTGGAACCACCTGATTAATGAAAAATTATTTTCCAATGTATCACTGATCTTCACCAATTTCTTGTTTGATATTCATTTTCAAAATAAAGATCAAAACAATAATTCACAATTTCGTTATTTTTCGGGCATACGCGACTATTCATTAAAAGCGGATTTTGATTATTTTTTAAACACCAAACATACCATCAAAGCAGGTTTAAATGCTACCTATCACTTTTTCCGTCCGGATGCCGTCGTTTTAAAAGATTCCTATCAGGGAAATGATAATTTAAACATCAGCAATACAACAAAAATTAATACCTATGAAACGGCAGTATACGTGGAAGATGATTATAAAATTACCACCAGATGGAGAGCAAATGCAGGTTTTCGTTTAAGCAATTTTAATGTCAGAAGTAAATCTTATTTTAATCCGGAACCTCGTCTTTCTTTACGATACGCGCTTCGTAGCGATCTATCTTTAAAGGCCAGTTATGCCACCATGAACCAGTATATCCATCTGTTATCGAATTCCGGAATCGGACTACCTTCTGATTTATGGGTGCCTTCAACGGATAAGGTGAAACCACAACATTCTTCACAAGTGGCATTGGGTATAGCAAAAGATTTAAAGCTCAAAGATGCTGACTTCGAAATTTCTGTAGAAGGCTATTACAAAAAATCAAAAAACATCATCGGTTATAAAGAAGGTGCATCATTTATAAATGTATCCAGCTTTTCAAATGGAGAAGAATATAAATTTTCTTATGAAGATGTTGTTACTGCAGGTAAAGCAGAAAGTTACGGAGCGGAATTTTTCGTACAGAAAAAAAGTGGAAAGTTTACCGGCTGGATTGGTTATACTTTATCCTGGACATGGTTACAATTTGATGAGTTGAATTTCGGGAAACGCTTTCACGCTCGCTATGACAGGCGACATGATATTTCAGTTGTTGGAACGTACAAATTAACAGACCGTATTACCTTATCTGCCGTTTGGGTTTATGGAACTGGTAATGCCATTACGCTACCGCTAAGTACATTTAATATACCTACGAATCCTCACGCTAACGATAACACAGGTGGTTATCAAAATACGATTGCTTCTGACTATGGTGATAAAAATAGTTTCCGGATGAGCGCGTATCACCGACTGGACATTGGTATCCAGTTCCATAAACAGAAAAAACATTATGAGCGTATTTTTGAGCTAGGTGTTTACAATGCGTATAACCGCCACAATGCCTTCTATTACTATACAAGGTATGATGATAATACACAGCAAACGAAACTGACACAAGTATCTTTGTTTCCTGTTATACCATCTGTTTCATGGACATTTAAATTTTAATTTCAAATCGAAGGTCATCTCATTATTATGAAGTCATATTTTTTATTTTTCGCTATTGGTTTAATCAGTCTCCTCACTTCCTGTGAAAAAGATGCAGATGTGAAGCTTCCCACTGTTGAACCAAAGTTGGTTGTTTCCTGTGTCATCTCTCCTCAGAACCCACTCACACAAGTGGCTGTTTCTAAGAGCGCACCTATTTACAATTCAAACGTAAGCGCTACATATCAAGCTATTAAAGGAGCAATGGTGGTCCTTTCTGATGGTAGTAATTCCTGGACACTGCCTTTTGATTCCACCCATCAAACCTATGCACTTGATTCTTTTCAACTAAAAATCAAAGCGAATACCACCTATACACTTACTGTGAATACACCAGATGGAAAATCGGTGAATGCATCAACCACGGTTCCTGCTCAAAATACAACGTTAACGTATACTACCTCCTATGATAGCCTAAAAAATAAGTCTACAATTCATGGAAAGTGGCAGGATCCGGCTAGTAGCGGCGATTACTACTTATTGGAAGGAAGCCAAAAAATTAACTCTCCCTTTTCAGAATGGTCTTATCTTGATCAGGTTTATGTGAGTGATGATAATTCAGGAGGTATATTAAGTGCTAACCTCGAATTTTATTCATCTCTTGATTCAACCTATCTCTCCTTATCAGCGACCTCTGCTGAGTTTTATAAATTTTTCACACGTATAAAAAGAGGTATTGGCATTAGTTCAGACGACCTTTTTTCAGAACCCGTTCCATTGTATACAAATATCAATGGTGGCTTGGGAGTATTTGCAGGGTTTAATGAATATAAAGTAAAAATTGTTCCGTAAAGTACGCGCGAAGCTGAAGGGTTGATTGTATGACTGCTCTTCGTCTGAGATTGATTTTAATATTATTTTTCTTTAATTTGAACTCCTTTTGATTTTAATAAAGTACTCGCCTGTTCCCACAATTCATAATTAATTTCAAGCATTTGCTTTTTACCATCCATAAAAACAAATTTTATTGCGTCCGACCTTCCTGAATTGAAAAACTTAACATAATTTATTTGATCATATGCATAAAATTGTCTTTTACACCAAACCCGCATCGGAGTCATAACTTCAACTCCATCTTTACCGACAATAATATCCTTCAGCATAAAACCCCATACCAACAAACTAACTAAAATTGATAATAATATTCTTATTGGTAAATAAACCTTTGTCATTTCAAGAATCAACCAAGGAAAAAGTATACTAAAAAATAAAATTAAAAAACGGTTTCGTTTAATTTTAATTGTTTCCATACGCTGTGAAACTATAATGACTTACTGATTTTTCCTATTTTTTTCCTGAAAGATTGTTTTAATTGTCAACGCCCAACTATCCCAATTCAATTCCTTTTCAAACTCGTCTCTTGCGCTAATGACCAAAGATTGATATGCAGCGTCATCTTTAAGTGTCGCAGCTATACGAGCAGCATATTCTTTTCCTCCTGCTGAAAAAGGCATCAGATAACCATTTTTATTTTCATGCAAAGCGCCTGCAACACCACCCGTATTGGTTCCAATACAAGGCAATCCATAAGCGGCTGCTTCGCAAAAAACAATACCAAACGCATCGATACGGGTAGGTAAAATTAAAAAAGTGGAATGCGTCCAGAGTGATTGCAACTGCGCCACATCCTCTGTACTATTTTTATTTAAAAAGGGAATAACAGTCAATTTTTCATGCTTAAATACAGTAGGTGGTACACAACCCACTACGGTGAGTTCCGCATCTATTCCTAATTTCAACAACTCCAACAAACAATCGTATGCAATGGAACCTCCTTTATCTCTCCAGTTAACACCAATAAATAAGAGTTTACAAGTGCCACCTTTTTTTCGTTGCAAGGCAATAGAGCGATCAGGAGCTTCATCCATGTTCGCTCCGAAGGGAATCGTTACAATTTTTTCTGTCGCAATCCCATACTCCTGAACTGCAGATTGAGCAGCCCATTCAGAAGGATAACTCGTAAATAAACTTTTTTCGATCGCTTGTTTATCCACGAGCATACTTTGCTTTTTTGAAAATTCCCAGAGGTTGGTTAGCATGCGATGATATTCCAGGGAACCAACAATGGTGCGGTCGTTAATATAAATGATCGGGATGGTGGTTTCCAGGTAAGCAATCACGGCATCCGCAGCAGGGGCAACAATTAGGTCGAATGAATTATTTTTTAATTTTTTCTGAATACTCCGCGCATAAGCTTTTGATAAGAGATTGGAATGCCGCCAGTCAAATCGTTTTTTAAAAACAAACAGGGAAATTCCATGAAAAATTTTTAAAAGAAAAACCAGCAGAGCTGGTTCCTGAGGGCGCATAAGCTCAATATCGCCCACATGCTTTTGGAGGGTTTTCCAAATATAATAATCTGTTCCCGACCAGGAATGTTTGTTCCTGGCATCCGTAGGCGTGATATAGGCAATTCTTAATCGTTCTGTACCCTTTCTGCTCATGTCTCAAAATTATCAAAAATTGTTTATTTACAGATAGTTTAAGCGGATTTTTGCTCGAAAAGAGTATATTTGTTTCCTTATAAAAAGTCGACTGCTACAATGACGAACAGGGGGATAGTTAAACGGATAGATAGTACACATTTACCTGCGTACACCCAGCTTGCCAATGATTTTGGAACTATTTTCAATTCTGTTTCCTGGATACAGTTATATGGTAGTCATTTGGAGCATTACGGCATTTTCGACAATGATCAAAAGCTGATCGCTTCCTTTTATTTGTATAAAACCAAAATGGGCGGTTTAACTTATTACAAAAATCCCCCATACACTCCACACATCGGCTGGTGTTATAAAAATAAAGCCAGCAACAAAGCCAATGCGCTTGCATTTGAAAAAAGTATCGTTACTGAACTGGCAGATTTTATAGCCTCTTTAAAGGGAGGACTTTATACCTTAGCCTTGCCGGCTACACTAACGGATGTACAGCCCTTTATCTGGAAAAAATTCAAGATCATTCCCAACTATACCTATCACCTGGATTTACGGTTAACCACAGATGAATTGTTGCAAAACATGGCTACAGATAAACGCAACAGTTTGAAAAAAGCAGAAAAGGATCAGGTCGAAACACGTTTAACTACAGACTATATAGTGGTTGAACAATTAATTTTAAAAACATTTTCACGAAAACAAGAATCAATTGATGCTGCTTTTGTAAAAAAGATATTGCACGATTTTGCTACACCAGAAAACAGCTTCGCTTTTGTTTCTTTTCTAAATAATAAACCTATTTCAGCAGCATTTTGTATATTTGATAAAGCCACTTGCTACTATTTACTAGGCGGTTATGACAGTGAAAATAAACACCAGGGAGCAGGCGTAAGCAGTATCTGGAATGCAATTTTACATGCAAAAGCAAATGGCCTGGCAACATTTGATTTTGAAGGTTCTATGTTACCCGAAGTTGAGAAATTTTTTAGAGGCTTTGGTGGCAACCTGGTTCCATACTATACAGTAAACAGAGCCCTTCTACCGGTTGAAATGGCTTTAAAATTTATGAAACGGGAAATATTTTAACAAACGAATGAAAGCAATTATTTCACATGACATCGATCATTTAACGGTTTGGGAACACACCAGTGATTTGATCATTCCAAAATTTGTAGTGCGTGCGAATTTAGAATTGATATTGGGTAAAATTTCGCTGGCAGAATATGTATACCGTGCAGGTGACTTTATTAAAAACCAATGGCAGCGCATTGATGAAGTAATAGAATTCAATACCTCGATGGGTGTACCTTCGTCTTTTTTTATTGGTGTAAATAATGGATTGGGCCTCTCCTACTCTTTTAAAGAAGCTTCTAAATGGATTGAGAAAGTGACGAGCAAGGAAATTGAAATTGGTGTTCATGGAATTAATTATGATACATTTGAAGGTATAAAAATGGAGTACGAGAATTTTAAATCTTCGTGCAAATCGCCTCAATCGTTTGGTATGCGTATGCACTATGTGCGTCAAAATGAGCATACTTTAAAGTACATCGCACAAAGCGGTTATACCTTTGACTCCACCGAAAATGCTTTTAAAAACCCTTACAAAATCGAAAACATGTGGGAGTTTCCTTTTCAAATAATGGATGGATGGGTGATTGATAAAGACAAACGTTGGCAAAGTCAGAGTTTGCAACAAGCAAAAGACAATACCATTGCTTTGATTGATAAAGCTTTTAAAGAAAATTTAGAATACATCGGTATCATTTTTCATGATCGCTATTTCTGTGATAGTTTTAAAACCTGGAAAAATTGGTACATCTGGTTAGTACAATATTTAAAGGATAATAACATTGAATTTGTGAACTTCCGTCAGGCCATACAACACCTGGAATTAAAAAAATGAGGTTACTTATCCTTACACAATATTTTCCGCCTGAAGTGGGTGCACCACAAAATCGCTTGTACGAGTTAGCTGTACGTCTCCAACAAAAAGGGATGGAGGTTTCTGTTTTAACAGCTATGCCTAATTATCCTCAAATGAAAGTATATGAAGGGTATCAAGGAAAACGCTACCACAAAGAAATGATGAATGGAATAACGGTACACCGCAGCTGGATCTATACCACTACCAGCAAAGGAATTTTCAAACGCTTATTAAATTATTTTTCATTTGTTGCTTCTTCCTTTTTTACGGGTTGGTTCAGGCTCGGAAAGTTTGATTATATCTTGTGTGAGAGCCCTCCTCTTTTTTTAGGCAAGACCGCCTTTTTATTAAAAAAAATAAAAAGGGCCAAATTGATATTCAATGTATCCGATTTGTGGCCTGAAAGTGCTGAACGCTTGGGGTTGGTCACCAACACCACGTTTTTAAAAATGGCTACCTGGCTGGAAGAATTTCTTTATAATCATGCTGACCTTATCAGTGGACAAACACAGGGCATTGTAAAAAACATAAGTCAGCGTTTTCCTTCAAAAAAAATTTACTGGTTACCTAATGGTGTGGATTTGAATTATTACAAAGCCGACGCAGCACAACTGGATTGGCGATCACAACAACAATTTAAATCAACTGATTTTATTTTACTATATGCCGGCATCATCGGCCATGCACAAGGGCTGGAAGTGATTTTACATGCAGCACAACAATTAAAAGAGAAGGAAGATATTAAATTTGTGTTATTGGGAAGTGGGCCTGAAAAAGACAAACTGATTGAATTAAAAAAGCAATTGCAGTTAACGAATGTCTACTTTTTTGATGCGGTTAGTAAGAACGAGATGCCTGCTATTATTGCAGCCAGCAATGCAGCGGTTGTGCCATTGAAACGATTGGATTTATTTAAAGGAGCTATTCCTTCCAAAATATTTGAAAACCTGGCCATGAAGAAACCACTCTTATTAGGTGTGGAAGGTGAAGCAAAAGATTTGTTTATCACGCAGGGAAATGCCGGTCTGGCATTTACACCGGAAGACGCAACAGACCTGGCAGGAAAAGCACTTCAATTGTACAATAACAAAGACCAGGCAAAACAATTGGGCGAAAATGGGTTTCATTTCGTGCAGGAAAAATTTACAAGAGATAAAATAGCAAACGAATTTTATAACTGGATAACAATCAATCATTCATCTTGAAAAAAATAGCATTTCATAGCAAAGCACATTTTTATCTTTCACTGCTGGTTGCCTTCTTTTTACCATTGGCACGATGTGTTCCTATCATTATTATTTTGCTTGGCATTAACTGGTTAATAGAAGCCGACTTCAAACAAAAATTTAAACGCCTTGCCACTACCCGGTTTGGTATCTTGTTTTGTTCCTTATACATTTTATATTTGATTGGGCTGTTGTATACCGATAATTTGCATTCCGGAACATTTGATATTCAAGTCAAATTATCTTTGCTCATTTTTCCACTTTTATATGGCAGCAGGCCCTTAAAAAAGGGAGATTTAAAATTTGTTTTTTTTGCGCTGATAGCCGGCTGCATTACTTGTTCTTTTATTCTGTTAATACGATCCATTTATAACTTCACTGTAACGGGGGATGTGAGCTACTTCTTTTATGAGCCTTTCTCCGCTTATCTAATTCATCCAAGTTACCTGGCCATGTATGTGAACTTGGCCATTTGCTGGGTGTTGGTTCAATTAAAAGATAGCGAACAAGTTTTTGGCAAGCGCACGCTCCTGATCTCCCTATTGTTGATCTGTTATCTCTCATTCATCGTTGTTCTATTATCATCCAAACTAGGGCTAATTACCCTGACGATTATTTATTTAAGTTCCTTTATTTACTATTGTCGTAAAAAATATGTGCTCGGATTAATCGGTATTCTGCTAACGGGAATAATCGCCGTAGCCATCTTCAAATTTGTTCCATCCGTGGCCGAACGAATCAACAATTCCATTCATTCACTGACGGCACCTACGGTTGACAATGCGGATGCAGAGAGTACAACAGTGCGTATGTTGATCTGGAAAGCCTCTAACCAGGTGATCGCTGAGCATCCCATATTTGGATCGGGGACCGGTGATTCAAAAGACGTGTTGATGGCAGAATATAAAAAAAGAGGGATGACCGGCGCTTATGAACATGCGTTGAATGCACATAATGAATTCTACCAGGTCTTTGTATCCATTGGTTTAATTGGATTCATCGTCCTCTGCGCACAATTATTTCTGCCCCTTTTCGTTTCCATCAAAGAAAAAAACAGCATTTATACTTTTTTTATCATTTTGATTATTTTAAACTTTTTACCAGAGTCAATGCTTGAATCCGAAGGCGGCGTAATGTTCTACGGATTTTTCAATTCCATTCTCTGCTTCTCCTTTTTACCTAAAGAAAAAACAATTAACGTATGATGATTCCATTTTCTCCACCGCATATCAATCAACAAGCAATTGATGAAGTTATTAAAGTGTTGCAATCCGGTTGGATTACCACAGGCCCAAGAACCAAACAGTTTGAGAAAGAGCTGACTGCTTATTGCGGCAACAAAGCGACGCTTTGCTTAAACAGTGCTACTGCTGGATTGGAAATTATACTGCGCTGGTTTGGTGTAAAAGAAGGTGATGAAGTTATTTTACCTGCTTATACCTATTCAGCAACAGCCAATGTGGTGATGCATTGCGGTGCTACTCCCGTTTTTGTAGATGTAAACCCGCATGATTTTAATATCTCCGTTGCAAATGTAGAGAAAGCAATTACTGCTAAAACAAAAGTGATTATGCCGGTTGACTTTGGTGGCTATCCGTGCGATTATGATGAATTGAATGCAGTGGTGCAAAAACACAAAGCTGTTTTTAAAGCAACTACAGAAGAACAAAAACAATTGGGGCGTATCCTTATTTTATCCGATTCCGCACATTCATTTGGTGCAGATTATAAGAATAAAAAAGCGGGCGCCTTAACGGATGTTTCTGTATTCTCTTTTCATGCAGTAAAAAATTTAACAACAGCTGAAGGTGGTGCCGTGGCACTTAACTTACCAGCTCCGTTTGCTAATGAAGCGGTGTATAAATTACTTTGTGTAAAAACATTGCACGGGCAGGATAAAGATGCCCTGGCAAAAACACAAAAAGGAAACTGGCGCTATGATATCGTGGAAGCCGGCTACAAATGCAACATGACCGATATCATGGCGGCAATTGGACAAGTTGAATTGGCACGTTACGACAACGATACCCAAAAAGTACGCAAGCACATTTTTGAACAATACACAGAAGCATTTTCCAAACAAAGCTGGGCGCAATTACCAGAATATAAAACAGCAGATAAATTGGGCTGCTATCATTTGTACGCGTTGAGAATAAAAGGTATAACGGAAGTACAACGGGATGCCATCATCAAAGAGATTTTTGACCAGGATGTATCGGTGAACGTGCATTTCATTCCCGTTCCGATGATGAGCTTTTACAAGAAACAAGGATATGATATTAAAAATTATCCGGTAACATTTGATAATTATGCCCGCGAAATTTCGTTGCCAGTTTATTATGACCTGACAGATGATAAAGTAAAACGCGTGATTGAAGCCGTTATAACCGGGGTAAAAAAAGTGCTAGGGTAACTTTAAAATTATTCAACCAAAAAAGTTAGACCGACTTGCGCCGTTATCCCCGATTGATTTAAAGGTGCAATAGTCACTTTATCTTTATTAGCAAAAAAAGTTCTCCGCCAATTGTTACGAGACACATCGTACTCATATTCCACAACGGCTGTTAAACCAACCTTTCCAAATCTAAACCGGGGTTGTATACCTATCTTCGGAGAAAAAAAGGGATTTTTCTGCCGGATCAGTTCGTTTTGATAGATAATCAGGCGCCCTGTGTTAAACCCAGCATAGCAATGGATGTCGATGTGTTTTGATTTGATAAGAGGGCCAACTGCTACATTAAAAATACCACCTCTTATTTTTCCTTTCAGGGTATCCTCAATATAAATCGTTTGAGGTAAAACTTGCGAGTAGCCAATATTCTCGAATGTTCTTCCATTCATATTTACATTTAATTCCCCTGCAAAGCCAATCCCAATAATTTGTAAAGGGCTGTTCCACTTAAAAGCATTTTTTGAAGTATTGAGTTGGCTATAAAAAGGTTTATCCAGTACTTTGTAACCAAAATAGAGGTCAACAAATTGCCTGGAATCTTTCGATGTGGTCGAAGAATCCTGAGCCTTAACAGGTAGTTTGAAAAGGACTAGTAAAATAGTCAGTGCGTATTTTATGCTTTCTGTTTTATTCAAAATAATTAAAGCTAAAATAGGTAATTTGGCGATACTTCCGTTAGTTATTCTTAAATTTGGGTTTATTTTAGTGTACTTTGAAACGAGCTTTCGACATATTTTTTTCATTCATCGGGATTCTAATCCTGCTTCCCTTTTTTCTACTAATAGCTTTGTTGATCCAATTGGATTCGAACGGTGGTATCTTTTACAAGCAAGTTAGGGTTGGAAAAAACGGTAAGGACTTTTACCTGCTTAAGTTTCGCTCCATGCGAACAAATGCTGACAAAAAGGGACTGCTTACCGTTGGTGGTCGTGATCCCCGTATTACACGGATAGGTTATTATCTTCGCAAGTACAAACTGGATGAGCTGCCGCAATTAATGAATGTATTGATGGGTGATATGAGCTTAGTAGGTCCACGCCCTGAAGTTCGAAAATATGTAAGCATGTACAATGCTGAACAATTAAAGGTATTAAATGTTCAACCCGGTATAACCGATTATGCAAGTATTGAATACAGCGATGAGAATGAACTGCTGGGAAAAGCTACGGATCCTGAAAAAGTATATATCGAAGAGATCATGCCGGCTAAGCTTCAGCTCAATTTAAAATATATTGCTGAGAAAAGTTTAATCACTGATTTGAAAATAATTTTCAGAACGTTTGCAAAGATTTTAAAATAAAAGCATATTTGTCCTTTGCTCTCTGGATTAATAGCGGTCGTATAAAAAGAGATTAGAAATTATGGGCAAATACAGAAATACAACGTTTTATATCTTCATAGTTGGTCTTTTTTCTCTTCTTATCTATTTCATTGCCGTAAAGGGAAGTTCTTTAGAAGGTGGCAGAACTTTTAAAGAGGCAGTAGATACAAGTGATCAGTGGTTACATTTTATAAACGGATTTGCAGAAGCTGCCAAACATCCCTTAGCTTTATTATTAGCACAAATCATTACCATTATTATTACAGCTCGTACCGTAGGCTGGTTATTTATACGAATCGGGCAACCGGAAGTAGTCGGTGAAATTATAGCAGGCATTATTCTAGGCCCTTCCCTAATCGGGCATTTCTATCCCGCATTCTCTTGTTTTTTATTTCCTGTTAATTCATTAGGTAATCTTCAGTTCCTGAGCCAGATCGGATTAATTCTGTTCATGTTTGTAATCGGGATGGAACTGGATGTAAAAATTTTAAAATCAAAAGCGCATGAAGCAATTGTTATAAGTCATGCCAGTATAATTGTTCCTTTCGCATTAGGAATGTGTTTAGCCTATTTTCTGTATTCAAATTATGCACCTGCTTCCATCAATTTTCTGTCTTTCTCCCTTTTCATGGGTATTTCCATGAGCATTACAGCTTTTCCAGTACTGGCCCGTATTATTCGTGAACGGGGAATTCACAAAACGAAATTAGGAATGATTGTCATAACATGTGCTGCAGCCGATGATATCACCGCCTGGTGCATTCTTGCTGCTGTTATTGCCATTGTTAAAGCAGGCTCGGTGATTAGTTCCTTTTATACCATTGCATTAGCGCTGTTGTATGTTTTTCTTATGTTAAAGTTGGTCAGGCCATTTTTAAAACGCGTTGGAGACATTTATTCTTCCAGGGAAAACCTGAGCCGGCCCATTGTCGCCATCTTTTTCCTTTCCCTCATTATTTCTTCTTACCTAACAGAAACGATTGGAATTCATGCTCTGTTCGGCGCATTCATGGCAGGTGCAATCATGCCTGAAAATAATAAATTCAGGAGCATTCTAATTGAAAAAGTAGAAGATGTGGCGCTTGTTATTTTACTTCCTTTGTTTTT
>DASRRA010000117.1:0-4999 GCA_035696085.1 Bacteroidia bacterium
CCATTGGCCGATTATTTCTTGTCTTTCCACCGATTTCAACCCGCTAACATCAAATTATTCTTATCTTTGCGCCCGCGTTAGAAATCAGCTTTTTCTTCGCTTCAATAAACATTACCTAATAAAAAATGGATAAAAATTCTATCACCGGTTTAATCCTTATTGGCGCAATTATAATTGGCTTTATGGTTTGGAACCAACCTACAAAAGAGCAATTAGCAAGACAAAAATTTCAGCAAGATTCAATAGCCTTGGTTGAAAAAAACAAAGTGACGCAGGAACAAATTGCAAAAGCACAAAAAGAAGCCATCACACATGCACCCAGCAATGATTCTATTGCCAATGCAACGAAACAACTCGAGTACGGCGATTTTGCATCAGCACTTACAGGCGATGATAAACCCATCACCATTGAAAATGATCTTATAAAGGCAACCATCTCTCCCAAAGGTGGACGAATTGTTTCCGTTGAATTAAAACAATACTTACGATTCAACACCCAACCACTTATCCTGTTTGATAAAGATTCTTCCACACAAAATTTAACATTTAAAGCGAATTCAAAAGAATTTTCTACCGACGCTTTTTATTTTACACCGGAAGGAAGCAGCTTTAAAGTAAATGGAACTGAATCCAAAAGCATTTCACTTCGATTGTATGCCGGTAACCCCGCAAAATACATTGAATATGTATATAGCTTAAAAGGTGATGAGTACATGCTGGATTACCACATTAATATTGTTGGATTACAGGATGTCATCGCAAGCAATTCTCAGGAAGTTGTTTTCAATTGGCAAATGAAAACGCCATCCCAGGAGCAAAATCACGAAAAGCAACAACAGGGTTCTACTATTTACTATAAATACACTGAAGGTAAATTAGACAACATCAGTGAAAGTTCAGACGAAAAAGTAACTATGGAAGAGCCTGTAAAATGGGTTGGTTTCAAACAACAATTTTTTACTTCCGTACTTATTTCCGGCTCTACACCATTTAGCAAAAACGCAACTATTGAAACAAAAAATGATAAACTCTCCAAGACTTACATCAAAGAATACACAGCTGCTTTACCTTTAGCATATACTCACCAGAAAGTTCAGCAATATGATCTGCGTTTCTATTTTGGTCCCAACCATTATCAAACCCTTAAGAAATATGATATTGGTTTGGAAGGTCAAATTAAATTGGGCTGGAGGGTTTTTGGTTGGTTAAACCGCTTTTTAGTAATTCCTATTTTTAACTTCCTGGCTGGATTTAATCTGAACTATGGAATCATCATCCTTATTTTAACAGTTATCCTTAAATTATTATTACTTCCAATCGCATACCGTACAGTGCTTTCATCTGCAAAAATGCGTGTATTAAAACCGGAGATCGATGAGTTAAATGAAAAATATAAAAATGAGGATCCGTTAAAAAAACAACAAGCAACGATGGCGTTATACAAACAAGCCGGTGTAAACCCTATGGCTGGTTGTATTCCCGTATTGTTGCAAATGCCAATCCTATTTGCTTTACTTAACTTTTTCCCGGCATCTATTGAATTGCGTCAGCAAGGTTTCCTGTGGGCGCACGATTTATCTACCTACGATTCGGTGTATGATTTTGGGTTTAGTGTACCTTGGTATGGTGACCACGTGAGTTTATTTGCATTGCTTATGACCGGCTCTACACTATTATACACCTGGAGCAACAGCCAGTTGATGGGAACAAACAACCAAATGCCTGGCATGAAATGGATGATGTATTTAATGCCAATCATCTTCCTTGGTTTCTTAAATAACTATTCCGCAGGTTTAAGCTGGTATTACTTCCTGGCCAACATGATTACATTCCTGCAAACATGGGTGATGCAAAAATTTGTAATCAATCATGAAGCATTACATGCAAAAATTCAGGAGAATAAAAAGAAACCTGCAAAAGTTTCAAAGTTTCAGCAACGCCTGGAACAAATGACAAAAGAAAGACAACAACAATTAAATCAAAAGAAAAAGAATCCATAATTTTTACGGTTCTAACACTTAGCTCTTTTTTAACCATGAAATTCCATAAAGAAGGTATTCCATCGCTAATCATCACGATTATTGTGGCTGTTATTATTAATATCCTTACCCACCTGTTTGCTCCATGCAATGCAATCATTTTGTGGTTGGGATATTTGTTATCTGCATTTTTACTAATCACGATTCTGCAATTTTTTCGCAGTCCCAATCGCAGCATTGTCATCAACGACAATCACATCATTGCACCGGCTGATGGTAAAGTAGTGGTAATTGAAGAAGTGGTGGAATCAGAGTATTTTAAAGACAAACGTCTTCAGATTTCTATTTTCATGTCTCCGATAAACGTGCATGTGAACAGATATCCGATTAGTGGAATTGTTAAATATTCAAAATATCATCCTGGTTTATTTTTAGTAGCCTGGCACCCTAAATCTTCTACGGATAATGAGCGTACCACCATCGTTGTGGAACATGCCAATGGGAATGCCGTGTTGTTTCGCCAGATTGCTGGGGCATTGGCAAGACGCATTGTTAATTATTCAAAAGAAGGTGACATCGCCAAACAAGGCGATGAATTCGGTTTCATAAAATTTGGTTCCCGCGTGGATCTACTATTACCCCTTGCAGTGAAAGTAAATGTAAAACTTGAAGAGGTTGTAAAGGGCCGCCAGACGGTGATTGCCACATTTGCATAATCTGACTTAACAATTATTAACGAAATGTAAGGTGCATCGCCCATAACATTTCATAACTTTAATACGTTAAGTTTCCGTAATAATCACCAAAATTATAAGACATGAAAAAAATATTTCTAATGATGGCCTTTGCCGGTATACTGGGCAGTGCCACAGCAGCAACAATTCGTTTAGCCACGTCTTCCAAAGCACTAACTGTATACACAAATGGAGGAGACGAAAAAAAAGGCGATAAAAAGAAAGATAAATCGAAAGACAAGGCGTGTTGCAAAAAAGATGGAAAAGCGTGTTGCAAGAAAAAAGAAGCAGCAAAAGAAGAAACCAAATCAAAATGACAAAGAAAACTCCCTTACTCCTAGGGAGTTTTTTTATTCCCTAAAATCTAAACAAGAGTTTAAAAGAAGCTACGGAAACCGACCAGAACAGGATAGAAGCAAACATATAAACAACAATCCTCTGCCGGTCTTTAAAATAACGTGTTGCCAGGAAACAACCAATTGGGATGGAGAACAACAAAGGTGTGAGCGCTGCAATGCCCAAAAGCCCAAAACGTTGTTTTACAGTAATGATTAACCGGTTGCTCTTTGTAAATATTTTTTTCTGATTCGCAATCACACCACCATTTTTTTCTTTCAGCTCATGTCGGCGTTGTTTTATTTTTTTAACGATCAGGTTGCTTATTCCAACAAATATAAGAACACCCGTAAACCCACCAATGCTGGTTACAACTACGGTTTCAAAAAATGAAAATCCAAAGCCCAGCGCCAATGGTACGCCACCAAGCACAAACTTAAACGTACTCAAAAAGAATACTGTTACTATTTCCCACCAGGAATCCAATTGATTAAATTTTTAGAAATTTGATTTATATTTTATTGCCATATGCTAAGTCGCCCGCATCACCCAAACCAGGCACAATATACGCTTGTGCTGTCAACTCTTCATCCAATGCACCCAACCATAACGTTACGTTTTCAGGTAAATATTTGCGTGCATAAGATAATCCTTCACTACTGGCAATAACCGAAATTATATGTGTATGACGTGGAGTTCCACGCTCAAGCAATTTTTTATAGGTTAACACCATGCTGGTACCGGTAGCCAACATTGGATCACATAAAATCAATACTTTATCTGTCAGCTCCGGACTGGACAAATAATCAACCTGTATATCCAGACTTCCGATTTTATGGTTTTTGCGGTAAGCGGAGATAAATGCATTTTCAGCACTATCAAAAATAGCAAGCACACCATTATGCAAAGGCAGTCCGGCTCTTAGAATGCTTCCGATGACAGGTTGAGCCTTTAACTTGGAAACAGCTGCAATTCCAAGAGAAGTGGTTATCTCTTCCGATTCATAGTCCAGCGTTTTGCTTATTTCATAGGCCATTAGTTCACCCACGCGCTCTATGTTTCGTCTAAACCGCATACTGTCTTTCTGAATGTTTACATCCCTTATTTCAGACATATACTGATTGATAATGGAATGCTTCTGTCCTAAAATATTTACCGTCATCTTTTTTTAAATTTTAGTGATTTCATCCATTTTATCGGTTTGAGAAAACTAATTTTCTCTAATTGCAAATATACATAATCCTGTGCTCCAAAACTTTTGTAAAAACGGGCAACCGTTTCTACAGACGACCCTCCAAAATCTAAACTATTTTCTGTCCCCGCATGCATTTGAATGAAATGATCTATCATCATGTGCATAGCGCCATTGCCTCTACCCGCCTCTGTTACACCGCTTTTTAGAAAAACAAAACGATTGTCACTATACATAAAAAAAGCAGCTGCACACAACTCCTCCTGCTTATAGATGGCTATTGTTTGGCCAGCTTTTTTTTCCAAACAGGTTAACATCAATTTATTTAAATTCGAATAATCTTCCTCATTAAAAACGCTCAGCTCCTCCCCCTTGGTTTCTTTAAATAAGTTTACAATGCGTTCAGGAGGAATGGAGTGTTCTATTCTTAGATTTTCCTTTACTCCTTTTTTAATATTTCGTTTCGTATTTTCTGAGAAATTTTTCTGAATAACCGGATAGGCTTCATTCAGCGCCAATAGTTGAAATCTTCGCTGTTCGGTATTGTATCCTTCGAGTTTAAAATCGGAGGATTCATTTAGACTAAATCGCGCATACTTAAATTTTTTCGGAATGGCCCGCAAGAATTCTTTTTTTTGATCAGGTGAAATTGCTTTTTGTGAATATACGTCAAAGTACCTTGTAAAATAAGGTTGGTAAATATAAGAGATACCAAATTTTTTATTAAAAACGATAGGGAAAACAGCTTCATATTCATT